>NZ_ASSI01000201.1:0-23662 GCF_000466765.1 Burkholderia sp. AU4i
CGCCGTGCGTTCGACATTCCGGCCGGGCCGCTCGAAGCGGCGCTGAACCGGTTCGGCCGCGACGCGGGCATCCTGCTCGCGTTTCCGGCCGAGCTGACGGCCGGCCTGACGAGCGGCGGCGTGCAGGGCCGCTTCGACGTCGACGGGGCGCTCGACCGCCTGCTGGCAGGCACGGGGCTCGTCGCGTGGCGGCAGCCCGGCGGCGGCTACACGCTCAAGCGTGCGGACGGCACGGTCGCACGACCCGTGGCGGCCGGCGTGGCCGCGGGCGCCGAGTTGCCGGCGATCACGGTGCGCGACAGCGCGCTGCGCGCCGAAAGCTATCGCGCGCCGAAGGAGGCGGGCGTGCTGCGCTCCGACATCCCGCTGCTCGACACCGCGCAGGCCGTCAACATCGTGCCGGCGCAGGTGCTGCGCGACCAGCGTCCGCGCAATCTGGACGACGCGCTCGGCAACGTCAGCGGCATCACGCAGGGCAACACGCTCGCGGGCACGCAGGACACGATCATGAAGCGCGGTTTCGGCGGCAATCGCGACGGCTCGGTCATGCAGAACGGGATGCCGCTCGTGCAGGGGCGCGCGTTCAACGCGGCGGTCGACAGCGTCGAGGTGCTGAAGGGGCCGACGTCGCTGCTGTACGGGCTGATGGACCCGGGCGGCGTGGTCAACGTCGTCACGAAACAGCCGCAGCTCGTGCGCTACAACGCGATCTCGCTCGGCGCGTCGACGTTCGGGCACGGCAAGAACGGCGGCAGCGCGACCTTCGATTCGACGGGGCCGGTCGGCGATTCGCGGCTCGCCTACCGGCTGATCGTCGATCAATCGAACGAGCAGTACTGGCGCAACTTCGGCGAATACCGGCAGACCTTCGTCGCCCCGTCGCTCGCGTGGTACGGCCGCGATACGCAGGTCGTGGTGTCCTACCAGTACCGGACCTTCCATTCGCCGTTCGATCGCGGCACGGCGCTCGACCCGCGTACCAACGCGCCGCTCGACATTCCCGCGCGGCGGCGCCTCGACGAGCCGTTCAACAACATGGACGGCGAATCGCACCTCGCGCAGCTGAGCGTCGATCACCAGTTCAACGCGGACTGGAGCGCGCATCTCGGTTACAGCTACAACCGCGAGACCTACGACGCGAACCAGTTGCGCACGACGGGCGTCGATCCGGTGAAGGGCACGCTGTCGCGCAGCAACGATGCGACGCACGGTTCGCTCAGCACCGACAGCTACGGGATCGGCTACGTGAACGGCAAGCTGACGCTCGGCGGGATGCGGCATGACGTGCAGGTCGGCTTCGATACCGAATACCGTCGCATCTACCGCAAGGACATGCTGCGGCAGGCCGTGAAGACGCCGTTCAGCTATGTCGATCCCGTCTACGGGCTGCTGCCGCCGTCGAGCACGGTGTCCGCGAGCGACAGCGACCAGACCGACACGCTGCACGATGCGTCCGCGTTCGTGCAGGACACGATCCACCTGACCGACAAGTGGATCGTGTCGGGCGGGCTGCGCTACATCACGTACAACCAGGTCGCGGGGCGCGGCCGGCCGTTTACCGCGAACACCGATCTCAGCGGCTCGAAGTGGCTGCCGCGCGCGGGCGTCGTCTACAAGTGGACCGATACGTTCTCGCTGTACGGCAGCTATTCGCAGTCGCTGAAGCCGTCCTCGTCGATCGCGCCGATGACGGGCTACATCATCGACGGCGCGACGCCGCCCGAGGAAGCGACCGCGTGGGAAGTGGGCGGCAAGCTCGACCTGCCGGGCGGGATGACGGGCACGCTGGCATTCTTCAACATCGACAAGAAGAACGTGCTCGTGTCGCAATACAACGACGCGACCAAGCTGACCGACTGGCGCACGTCGGGCAAGGCGCGCTCGCGCGGGATCGAGCTCGACGTGTCGGGCCGGATCGGCGAGCGCGTGAACGTGATCGCGAGCTACGCGTACATCGACGCGAAGACGACCGAGGATCCGCTTTACGCGGGCAACCAGCTGTGGAACGTCGCGCGCCACACGGCATCGCTCGCGGCCGTCTACGATTTCGGCACGCTGGCCGGCGGCGACGACCTGCGCATCGGCGCGGACGTGCGTTACGTCGGCGCGCGGCCCGGCGATTCGGCGAACAGCTTCACGCTGCCGTCGTACGTGCTCGCCGACGCGTTCGCGACCTACGACACGCGGATCGGCAAGCAGAAGCTGTCGTTCCAGCTCAACGTGAAGAACCTCTTCAACCGCACCTACTACCCGTCGAGCGCGAACCGTTATTTCGTCGCGATCGGCGATGCGCGACAGGTGTCGCTGCTCACCACGTTGCAGTTCTGACCACGCAATCGCCGCGCGGCCGTCACGGCGGCGCGCGGCTTCGGAGAAGATCCAGATGAACCGGAACATGAAAACCGGCGCCGTGTGCGCCTTTGCCACCGGTGTCGCCGGTGTCGCCGGTGCGCGGCGTCGCGCGTTGCGCGCGATCGCGGGTTCGGTGCTCGCGATCGGCGCGGGCCTGGGCCTCGGGGCAGGGGTGGCTGCGCCCGCGCGGGCGGCCGATGCACCGCAGGCCGTCACGCGTGTCGCGATGCTCGTGCAGCTGCGCGGCCCGAACCTGAAGGTCGACGAACGCATCGGCCAGCATCTCGGCGAACGCGGCTACGCGGTGCGCCTGATCGACGAGTCCTCGACGCCCGACGCGGCGCGCGACGCCGACCTCGTCGTGATCTCGTCGACGGTGTCGTCGAAGAACGTGCGCCCCGGCTGGCGCACGCTCGACAAGCCGCTCGTCACGTGGGAAAACGACCTGCTCGACGATCTCGCGATGACGGGCAAGCGTCATGACGTCGACTTCGGCGAAACGGGCAAGGAGCGCTATCTGTGGCTCGTCAATGCGCCGCACCCGATCTCGGCCGGGCTGCCGGCCGGCGCGACGAACGTGTACGGCAAGCAGGCGCCGATGAGCTGGGGCAAGCCGGGGCTCGGTGCGATCACGATCGCGACCGTGTACGGCCAACCCGACAAGGCCGCGATCTTCGCGTACGAGAAGGGCGCGACGATGGACTACGAAGCGCTCGCGCCGGCGCGCCGCGTGATGTTCTTCCTCGACAACGACACGTTCGCGAACCTGTCGCCGGCCGGTGTCGCGCTGTTCGATGCGGCGGTCGACTGGGCGGCCGGGCGGCGCTGACCGACGGCGTCGGCGTTATGCCGGCTGCGGCGGCGCGCGCCGTCGTGACGCCGCCTCGATCAGCTGCGCGAGCTGCTGGGCCGGCTCCGACATCGTCCGCCGCGCGCGGTGCACGAGCCCGATGTCGCGGTGGAACGTGTGGTGTCCAAGGTCGATCGCGCGCACGCCGGCCGGCCAGCGGCGATAGACGGCGGTCTGCGGGACGATCGCGACGCCGACGCCGTTCGCGACCAGCTTGACGATCGCGTCGAGCTCGTCGAGCTCACACGTGTCGCGCACCGCGAGGTGCATCTTTCTCAGGAAACGATCGACCTGGCGCCCGCCGAACGATGCGCGGTCGTAGCGCACGAACGGTTCGCGCGCGAGCAGTTCGGCCCAGTCCTTGCCTTTCATGCCGCGCGGCACGATCAGGCGGAATGGTTCCTGCGCGAGCGTCGTCCAGTGCAGGTCGCTCTGCAGCGAAAACGGCGGCCGGATGATCGCGGCCATGTCGATCTCGCCCGCGTCGACCCGGTTGACCAGCTCGATCGACAGCCCCGGTATCACGCGCGTGCGGCACGCGGGATGCCGGCGATGGAAATCGGCGAGCGCGGCCGGCAGCAGTGCGCTCTGCACCGACGCGATCGCGCCGATCGTCACGCGCACGGCGGCCGGCGAGCCGGGGGCCGTCGAGCTCAGGTTCTCGTACAGGCCGAGCAGCGCCTGCGCCTGGCCGAGCACGTGATGGCCCATTTCGTTGAGCCGCGCCGACCGGCCCTGCCGGTCGAACAGCGCGAAGCCGAGCTCGGCTTCGAGGCGCTGCATCTGCGCGCTGACGGCCGCCTGCGTGAGCCCGATACGGTGGCCGGCCGCGGCGAACGTGCCTTCCCGGGCGACGGCGACGAGCGTTCTCAGTTCGCGGATCATTCATCAATTCCGTTTGTGAATGACGAAACTATATATTGATTTGATTTTCGCTCGACCTTGACTACCATGGTGCCGTCCTCGCGCCACGCGAGCGTTCCACCACGAGGCAACCATGAGTCTTTCCCCGTTTCACCTGGCGATCCCGGTCTACGACCTGCCGGCCGCGCGCGATTTCTACGGCCGTGTGTTCGGGCTGGAAGAGGGGCGTTCGAGCGCGCAGTGGGTCGACTTCGACTTCTACGGGCATCAGCTCGTGATCCACGAGCATCCGAAGACCGCATCGCAGGAAGGCGCGCATACGAACGCGGTCGACGGTCACGACGTGCCGGTGCCGCATTTCGGGATCGTGCTCGACTGGGCGAGCTGGGAAGCGCTGGCCGAGCGGCTGAGATCGTTCGGCGTGACCTTCGTGATCGAGCCGTATGTGCGCTTCCAGGGGCAGGTCGGCGAACAGGCGACGATGTTCCTGTTCGATCCGTGCGGCAACGCACTCGAATTCAAGGCGTTCCGCGATATCGGCCAGTTGTTCGCGAAGTGACCGGCGGCGTTGTCGGCACCGATTGAAATTGGGTGCGAGAATGCGGCCTTCGGGCCGGCTGCGCACATGCCCACCTGCGCACCGGCCGGCGCCGCGCCGCACGGCATCCGTCCGTGCGCGCCGTTCTCCAGGGAATCCGTATGGACAGTCACATCGCTCCGGTGGAGCTGAAGAAAGCCTACCGTCTCCTCAACCACGGCCCGACCGTGCTCGTGTCGGCCCGCCACGACGGCGTCGACAACGTGATGGCCGCCGCGTGGGCGTGCGCGCTGGACTTCCTGCCGCCGAAGCTGACGGTCGTGCTCGACAAGTCCGCGAAGACGCGCGAGCTCGTCGAGCGCAGCGGCACGTTCGTGATCCAGGTGCCGACGGCCGCGCAACTGCAGCTCACGCACGCGGTCGGCAGCCACAGTCTCGCCGAGCGTCCCGACAAGCTGCGCGAGGCGGGCGTCACGCTGTTCGACGTCGAGGGCCACGACCTGCCGTTCGTCGCCGGCTGCTCGGGCTGGCTCGCGTGCAGGCTGGTTCCGGAGCCGCACAACCAGCAGACCTACGACCTGTTCATCGGCGAGGTGGTCGCGGCGTGGTCCGACACGCGCGTGTTCCGCGACGGTCACTGGTATTTCGAATCGGCCGATCCGGCACTGCGCAGCCTGCACTACATCGCGGGCGGCAATTTCTATGCGATCGGCGAATCGCTGCACGTCGATCCGGACGCGCAATAAGCCGAACCCGGCATCACGCGCGGGCGGGCTGTCCCGATCCGGGCGCGCGGTTCACGCGCGCTTTTTCAATTCCGTCAGCATGGTTTCCGCGAACGCCTGCGCGACGCGCGGCAGCGTGCGGCCGCGCTTCGTGACGAGCGCGATCGGCCGCACGAACGCGGGATCGTCGATCGGCTTCGCCACCAGCTCGGGCTCCGCGCGCACCTCGCGCGCGGTCGCGGGCAGGATCGTCACGCCGAGCCCGCCGCGCACCATCGCGACGGCCGTCATCATGTAGGTCGGCTCGCACGCGATGTCGGGTGTGCAGCCGGCCGCGTCCAGCGCGGCATCGACGACGCTGCGCACGCTCGTGCCCTGCGCGGTGAGCACGAGCGGCACGGCCGCGACATCGGCGGTGCTCACGCGGCGCTTGCGCGCGAGCGGATGATCCTGCGGGCACACGGCGACGAGCCGGTCGGCGCCCGCATACAGCACCTCCAGCGACGCATCGAACGTGTCGCCGCCCGTCAGTCCGAGATCGGCTTCCTCGTTGCGCACGAGCGCGGTGACGAGGCTCGCGACGCCATCGCGGATCTCGAAGCCCGCGCGCGGCACGTCGCGCCGGAACGACTGGATCAGCTCCGGCAGCACGCTGGACGCGAAGGTCGGCAGGCACGCGAGCCGCACCGTGCCGCTCGTGCCTTCGCCGAGCGCGCGCGCGTCGCGCAGCACGCGCTCCATGTCGTCGAGCGAACGCTGCAGCAGCGGCAGCAGCTCGCGCCCGTTCTGCGTGAGCGCGACGCTGCGGCTGTTGCGGTCGAACAGGCGCGCGCCGACGATTTCCTCGAGCCGGCGGATCTGCACGGTCAGCGCCGGCTGCGACAGGTGCAGCCGCGCGGCGGCGCGCGTGAAGTTGCCGGCGTGCGCGACGGTGACGAACGCGCGAATGTCGCGAAGATTCAGATCCATAACGATTCGTGATTGCTGCGATCAAATCATTTCAATTGTGCTATCGCTGCGCCGACCTTACGCTCGTCTCCAACAAAAGACAAGGTAGGAGACACGGATGCTGCCGTTACTCGGGCTTGGCACGATCGTCGTGCTGCTGGCCGCGATTCTGTCGAAGCGGATGTCGCCGCTCGTCGCGCTGATCGTCGTGCCGATCGCCGCATCGCTGATCGGCGGCTTCGGGCTGCACACCAGCAAGTTCGTCGTCGACGGGCTGAAGGGCCTCGCGCCCGTGGTCGGCATGTTCGTGTTCGCGATCCTCTATTTCGGGACGATCACCGACGCGGGCATGCTCGACCCGATCATCGACCGCATCCTGCGCGCGGTCGGCACGCGGCCGACGCGGATCGTGATGGGCACGACGCTGCTCGCGCTGCTGATCCACCTCGACGGCTCGGGCGCCGTGTGTTTCCTCGTGACGATTCCGGCCGTGCTGCCGCTGTACGACCGGCTGAAGATGGACCGGCGCGTGCTGGCCGCCGCGGTGTCGATGGCCGCGGGCATCAACTTCCTGCCGTGGACGGGGCCGATGATCCGCGCGTCCGCTTCGCTGCACCTGCCGGTGTCGGCGCTGTTCAATCCGCTGATCCCGGCGCAGGCGATCGGGCTCGTGTTCGTGTTCGGCGTCGCGTACTGGCTCGGGCGGCGCGAGGAGAAGCGGCTCGGCCTGTCGCGCGACGATGCGTCGATTCCGTTGCCGACCCGCGAGCTGACGCCCGACGAGCAGGCGCTGCGCCGGCCGCACCTGTTCTGGTTCAACCTCGTGCTGACGCTCGTCGTGCTCGGCACGATGGTCGTGATGGGCGAGAAGATCCCGCCGGCGATCATGTTCATGGTCGGGCTGTGCATCGCGCTGATGGTGAACTACCCGGACGTCGACATGCAGAGGAAGCGCATCGACGCGCATGCGCGCGCGGCGCTGATGATGGCCGGCATCCTGCTCGCGGCCGGCGTGTTCACGGGGATCATGCAGGGCAGCGGGATGCTGAAGGCGATGGCGCAGGCGGCGGTCGGCTTCGTGCCGCCGTCGATGGCCGGCCATATTCCGGTCGTGCTCGGCCTCGCGTCGATGCCACTGAGCATGCTGTTCGATCCCGATTCGTTCTACTTCGGCGTGCTGCCCGTGATCGCGGAGGTGGCCGGCCAGCTCGGCGTGCCGGCCGTGCAGGTCGGGCAGGCCGCGCTGCTCGGCCAGATGACCACCGGTTTCCCGGTCAGCCCGCTGACGCCCGCGACCTTCCTCGTCGTCGGCCTGTGCGGCATCGAGCTGGCCGAGCACCAGAAGTTCACGTTTCCGCTGCTGTTCGGCGCGTCGATCGTGATGACGGTCGCGTGCGTCGTGCTGGGCATCTTTTGATTTTCACCGGCGGCGCACCCGCCGGACGACGACGGTATGGACATGACAGCAAAGCAACCTGAACGGCGCGTGCGCATCGGCGCGGGCGCCGGCTACTCGGGCGACCGGATCGAGCCCGCGGTCGAGCTGGCCGAACACGGGCAGCTCGACTATCTCGTCTTCGAATGCCTGGCCGAGCGCACGATCGCGATCGCGCAGCAGGCGCGGCGCCAGGACCCGTCGCTCGGCTACGACCCGCTGCTGGACGCGCGGATGCGCGCCGTGCTGCCGGTCGCCGCGCCGAAGGGCGTGCGCATCGTGTCGAACATGGGCGCGGCGAATCCGCGTGCGGCCGCACGGCGCACCGCCCGGATCGCGCAATCGCTCGGCGTCGCCGGGCTGAAGGTCGCGGCCGTCGAAGGCGACGACGTGCTCGACGTCGTATTGCGCGGCGCGTTCCGCTTCGAGGAATCGGGCGACGACGTCGCCGCGTATCGCGACCGCATCGTGTCCGCGAACGCGTATCTCGGCGCCGCGCCGATCGTCGACGCGCTCGCGGCCGGCGCGGACGTCGTGCTGACCGGGCGCGTCGCCGATCCGTCGCTGTTCGCCGCGCCGCTGATCCATGCGTTCGGCTGGCGGATGGACGACTGGGACACGCTCGGGGCCGCGACGGTCGTCGGCCACCTGCTCGAATGCGCGGGGCAGGTGACGGGCGGTTATTTCGCCGACCCCGGCTACAAGGACGTGCCGAACCTCGCGCGGCTCGGTTTTCCGATCGGCGAAGTCGCGGCGGACGGCTCGGTCGTGATCACCAAGGTGCCGCACGCGGGCGGCCGCGTGAGCGCGGCGACCTGCAAGGAACAGCTGCTCTACGAGATACACGATCCGGCGCGGTACCTGCAGCCCGACGTCGTCGCGGATTTCACGCAAGTCACCGTCGCCGAGGAGGCGGCGGACCGCGTGCGCGTGACGGGCGGGCGCGGCACGGCGCGGCCCGACACGCTCAAGGTGTCGGTGGCGTATGTCGACGGCTGGATCGGCGAAGGCCAGATTTCGTATGGCGGCCCGGGCGCGCTCGAACGCGCGCGTCTCGCGCTCGGGATCGTCCGCGAGCGGCTGGCATTGACCGGCGTCGCCGCGACCGAGCTGCGCTTCGACCTGATCGGCGTCGATGCGCTGTATGGCGACGCGACGCCGGCCGTGCGCGGCGAGCCGGCGGAGGTGCGTGTGCGGGTGGCCGGCCGCGCGGCGAACGCCGGCGAAGCGGCGCGGATCGGCAATGAAGTCGAGACGCTCTATACGAACGGGCCGGCCGGCGGCGGCGGCGCGTTCAAGTCGACGCGCGAGGTGATCGCCGTGCAGTCGGTGCTGCTGCCGCGCGCGGCCGTGACGCCGTCGTTTTCATTCGTGGAGGCATGATGCAACTGCGTCAACTCGCGCATGCGCGCACCGGCGACAAGGGCAATACGCTGAACGTGTCGGTGATCTGCCGCGATCCGCGCCATTACGATCATCTGCGCACGCATCTGGGTGCCGATGCGGTGAAGGCGTGGCTCGCGGGTATCGTGCACGGCGACGTCGTGCGGTACGAACTGCCGGCGCTCGGGGCATTCAATTTCGTGCTGCGCGATGCGCTCGGTGGCGGCGTCACGCGCTCGCTCGCGCTCGACGCGCACGGCAAGTCGGTCAGTTCGGCGCTGCTGGCGATCGAGGTGCCGGAGCCGGCGTGACGGGCGTGACGGATGGCGCCGCCCGGGCGGGCGAGCCCCGTCACGGAATCAGCAACTCGCGAAGCCCGTCCGCATGCTCGATACGTTCGCCGGCGATGTGCAGGCGCTGGTCCCTGCGATAGTCGTAAACCGCGCGCGACGCGGCGAGCTGGTCGAAATCGAGCTCGATCGCGTGGCGCGATTCGCGGTTGCCGGCCTCGAAGATCAGGTTGCCGAACGGATCGGCCGCGAGGCTGCCCCCCGCGAACACGACGTCGTGCGTGCTGCCGCCGACGCGGTTGGCGACCACCGTGAACACCTGGTTCTCCATCGCCCGCGCCGTTGCCGACGTGCGGTGGACCGGGCGGTACGGTTCCATGTTGCCGTCGGTGATGAGGATCAGCTCGGCGCCGAGTTCGGCGAGCGCGCGGCCGGTTTCGGGGAATTCGTTGTCGTAGCAGATCAGCAGGCCGATCCGCACGCCGTGCCATTCGATCGTCGCGTAGCGGTCGCCGGGCAGCACGACACCGTGCTCGCTCACCCACAGGTGCGTCTTGCGGTAGCGCAGCGCGATGCCGTCCGGCGTGACGAGCACGGTGGTGTTGTAGAAGCGGCCGCCGTCGTTCTCGATCAGCCCGACCACGACGGCAACGTCGCGCGCGCGTGCGGCCGCGATGACCGCGCCGACGCTCGGGCCGTCGAGCGGCTCGGCGCATTCGGCCAGGTTCGACGGATCGAGGAAGCCGGTGAGCTGCGCTTCCGGAAACATCACGATGTCGGTGCCCGGTGCGCAGGTCGCGATCGCGTCGAGCGTGCGCTGCAGGTTGTAGTGCGTGTCGCCGTCGCGGCCGGCGAGCTGGACGATGTCGAGCTTCAGTTTCATGGGCGATTTCGGTGGGTGGGGCCGGCGCGGCCGGCTCCGCAACGTTGGACGTCGGAACGCCCGAGTATGCGCCGAACCGCCGGTTTTCCCATCCCGCCGGCGTGTTAACCCGTCGGGGGTATTGATTCCGCGTACTGTCGCCGGCCCGGGCTCAACTTTTTTTGCCGGTCTGACCAGTCGAACCTCAAGTTGCATCGCGTGCGGTCGTTAAGGACGGTTGAGTGCCCATTTGACCAACCGAAAACAACGCGGCAACCGGAGATCACCGTCATCATGCTGTCATCGATTCGCGCCCGGATTCTGGCGACCTGCGTCGCCATCGTGGTCACGGCCCTGGCCGTGACAGGCGGCCTTGTGTACTACGTCGTCAAGCAGCACAACGACACGACCATCGACCAGAACCTGCAGTCCGTCCTGACCGGCCACGCGCTCGCGCTCGACGAGTGGGTCGCGAGCCGCGCGCAGCAGACCCAGGCGCTCGCGGACACGCTGACGCCGGGCGAAGGCGATCCGCTGCCGGCGCTGACCCTGCTCGGCAAATCGGGCGGTTTCCAGGTGCTCACGCTCGGGCTGCCGGATCGCACCGCGTATTCGAACGTCCCGCTCGCGGCCGGCTACGATCCGACCGCGCGCCCGTGGTTCAGGCAGGCGGTCGACGCGGGCCGGCTCGTCGTCACGGCGTTGTACCGCGACGCGTCGACCGGCAAGCCCGCGTTCGCGTTCGCCGCCCCGATCGTTCGCGGCGGCACGCTGAAGGGCGTGCTCGCGGCGAGCCTCTACATGGAGCGCGCGAGCGCGATCGTGGCGTCGATGCATCCGACGCCGTCGAGCTTCGCGTTCCTGGTCGACAGGAGCGGGCGCCTGATCGCGGGCGCGAAGACCGATCTGATCATGAAGCCGGCCGCCGAGCTGTCGCCCGAACTGACGCCGGAGCGGCTCGCCGGCCTGCAGACGGCGACCGAACCGGTGGCGATCGACGTGGACGGCGTGACCAAGCTGCTGCGCGCGCGCCCGATCGCCGGGACGGACTGGTCGCTCGTCATGGCGCTCGACCGGTCGGACGTGACGGCCGGCATGCGCGCCGTCGCGACGACGACGCTCATTGCGATCCTCGTCGTCGCCTGCGTCGCGGCGGCACTCGTCGGCGCGTTGACGAACGCGGCATTCAAGCGCGTGCTGCTCGTGCGCGACGCGCTGACCGACGTCGCGAGCGGCAGCGGGGACCTGACGAAGCGGCTGCCGGCCGACGGCGGGGACGAGGCCGCGCAGATCGCGCGGGCCTTCAACCTGTTCGCCGAAAAGATCAGCGCGATCCTGCTGCAGATACGCGGATTCAGCGAATCCGTGAGCGTGGCGAGCGCGGAGATCGCGCAGGGCAACCAGGACCTGTCGAGCCGCACCGAACACGCGGCATCGAGCCTGCAGGAGACCGCGGCGGCGCTCGAGGAGATCGCCGGCACGGCGCGCAACTCGGCCGATGCGGCCACGCAGGTGAGCCGGCTGGCGGAATCGGCGTCGGGCGTTGCCGTGCGCGGCGGCGAGGTGGTGAGCGAAGTGGTCGCGACGATGGACGAGATCACGAAGGCGTCTGCCGAGATCTCGAACATCATCGGCGTGATCGACGGCATCGCGTTCCAGACCAACATCCTCGCGCTGAACGCGGCCGTCGAGGCGGCGCGCGCGCACGAGCACGGGCGAGGCTTCGCGGTCGTCGCGGGCGAGGTGCGCACGCTCGCGCAACGCAGCGCGGTGGCCGCCAGGGAGATCAAGCAGTTGATCCAGTCGTCCGTCGAGAAGATCGAAGGCGGATCGGGGCTCGTGAAGACGGCCGGCACGACGATGGACGAGATCGTCGAGGGCGTGCGCGGCATCACGAGCGTGATCGCGGAAATGACGGTCGCGGCGAACGAGCAGAGCACCGGGCTCGCGCAGGTGAACCAGGCCGTGTCGCAGCTCGATCACGCGACGCAGCAGAACGCCGCCCTCGTCGAGGAGTCGGCTGCGGCCGCCGCGCTGTTGCGCGAGCAGGCGGCTCAGCTCGCGCAGACGGTCGGCGAATTCAAGCTCGCGGGTTCGCAACGGGCCGCGACGGCATCGGCATGATCCCGCCGCGGCCGCCGAAGGCCGCCGCAAAGAGGCACGAAGGAGGGCGAGAACGGGCGCGACGGAGCGCGCTATCCGTCGGCCTGCGCCTTCAGGAACAGTGAAAACAGTTCCGATTGCGAATTGATCGCGAGCTTCCCGTAGATGTTGCGCCGATGCACCTTGACCGTTTCGGCGGAAATCGACAGCTTGTTCGCGACTTCCTTGTTCGAGCGGCCGCTGAGGATCAGCCGGATCACGTCGAGTTCGCGCGCGGTGAGCGGCGTGCCGAGCCGCGCCATCGCCTGCTCGAAGCCATCGTGCGGGCCGGCCCGGCGCGGCGGCGCTTGCTCCGCGGAGGCTGGCTCGAACGCGAGCCGCTGCCGCATCAGCCCGGCCACCCACGGCCGGATCAGGTCGAGCAGCGCAACCTGCACGGGGCTGAAGCGTCGTTTGCTGCCGAGCGACAGGCACAGCGTGCGCGCATCGTCGAGCACGACGTTGAACTGCACCTCGTCCTCGACGACGTTGTGCGTGAAATAGAGCGTGTAGTACTCGGTATCGCGAAAGCATTCGGGGGCGACGTCCGACAGCCGGAACAGGCCGCTCCTCGGCGCGTCGCGGTTCGCGATGTAGAACGGGTCGAGCTGGTACAGGCCCTGCACGTAGTCGCGGAACAGCGGGTCGGGGCCGCCGCCTTCGTACGGGCATTCGGCGAACACCTGCGGGCGGCCGTCGCCGAAGGTCAGCACGACCCAGCTGTCGACCGCGACGTATTCCTCGATCAGCCGGATCAGCGCCAGCCAGAAGCCCGGCTGGTCGAGCGACTCGATGAGCCGCCCGACCGAACGATGCCACGCGACATCCTGCAAGGTGAGGTTCATGCGGTTTCCGGGTCGGCGGGACCGGTCGGCGCGCGTCGCGCCGTCGCGCCGTGCGCATCGACCTGTCCGGGGATGAAGAACGAGATCGTAACGCCGGGCGACGCGAATGGCGAGGCCGCGCACGGTCGCCGTCTCCTGATAAGCTATCGCGATTCCGAGATGGAGAAGTCGATGACTCCCAGCGCCAATACAACTACAAACGCCCATTCCAATATCGATATGACGACGATGCCCCTGACGGGCCAGCCGCTCGACACACTGATGAACCGGCTCGAAGCCGATCTCGAGGAAAGCGATTCGAGCCGCGAGAGCGACCTTGCGGCACGACTGCGTGCGCAGCCGTTGCGTGCCGATTCGCTCGACGCGATCGCGCGCCTGCACACGCTGTGGATGCGCGCCGGCGATCCGGCCGCCGCGCGCGCCGTGCTCGACGAGGACGGCGCGGGCGTGCACGACGCGGCGCCGCCCGAGGCGCGGCCCGACATCCGCATGCAACTCGCGCTATACCGGCTGCAGGTCGCCCGGCACCTGGGCGAGAACGACGCCGTCACCGAGGCGATCGGCCAGATGCACGACGTCTTGCGCACGTCGCCGACGCTGGATGCCGATCGCTACGTCCGCGCACGTATTCTCGATACGCTCGAATTCGACCACGCGGAGCATGCGCTCGACGCGATCGAACTGCGGCATGCGCTGCACCGCGCGATTGCCGACCGCGCCACGTTTCGCGCGTGGGACGAGGCGAACCGGCAATGCCTGCGTGCGTGGGCACTGCGGCGTCTCGACCGGGACGACGACGCGCGTGCGGCGGCCGAGGCCGCGGTGGCTGCGATGGCATCGGCCGGCGCGGACCAGGACATCGACGCCGACGACTGGCTGCGGATCGGCCGGGCGATGATCGAGATCGCGCCGCTGCAGCTCGACACCATTCGCCAGGCCGTCGAGTCGCGCATTGCCGACTGGGCGCTGCCGCCGCGCCGCGAGGCCGAGGTGAGGCTGGCGCGGCTCGCCGCGCGGGCCGCCCACGCGCAAGGCGATCTCGCGGGCGCGCTGGCCCGTTGCGAGATGGCGCGCCACAGCCTCGAATCGGATGGCAGCGACGACTTCATCGAATACGAACTGCCGTGGCTGCTCGAGGCGGGCCGTTTCGACGACGCGGGGCGCCGGGCGTTCTTCCACGTGTACCAGATCGAAAGCGGCATGCTCGACCGGGTCGGGCAGATCATCCATGCGCGCCTGGCCGAGCCGACCGACACGTCGGTCTGGTGGCCGCTGTGCGCGATGCGCGCAGCGGGTTTCCAGCCGACGCTCGAGCGGTTCGTCGAACTCGGCGCGGAAGGGCCCGACGCGCTGGCCGCGCGTTCGCCGACGCATGGCGAGATCTTTGCCGCGTTCGGCTCGCTCGAAGGCGACGCGTTGCGCTACGCGATCGCCGACGCCGCGCGCGAGGTCGCACTGCGGCGCGCGCCCGGCCATCCGTGGATCGCGCGGCTCGCGGCCGTCTACGACGGCGAAACCGGCCGCATCGACGCGACGACCCAGGCCGCGCGCCTGCTCGCGGCCGCGCAGGAAGGCGAGATGTACGACAAACGCACCGGGTTCATGCTGACCGATGCGCGCATTCGGGCGCTGGGTGTCGCCGCCGCGATGAAGCTGCCGCCGCCGCCGCTGCGCAGCGGCTTGTGGAGCTACGGCTACGCGTGCTCGATCGAGGACAGGGCCGAGGAGGCGATCGACGCGCTGCCGGCCGCGGAACAGGCGCCGGTGCGCGCCGATCTCGAGCGCCTGAAGATCGCCGTGTACGAGCAGGGCCGCGCCTGCATGGAGCGCTTCTTCGAGACGGGCAACGGCCATCCGTACGATGCGTGCGCGCACCTGTATTCGATGCTCTGCAACAACCTCGCGATCCTCTATCGCGACGAGGAGCGCTACGACGAAGCGCTGGTCCTGCATCGCAGCGGGATCGCGGCGAGTTCGTTTGCCGAGCATTACGACGGCGTGCGCTATGTGCTCGCGTGCCAGGGGAAGGATGAGGAGATGCTCGAAGCCGCCGAGCAGCTGTGGCACTACGCCGCCGAATTCGGTTACAGCCGGCACGAGCCCAACTGGTACGTGCGCGACGTGGTGCGCGCGCTGTACCGCGTCGATCGCTGCAACGAATTGCCGATCTGGCTCGAGCGCCTGGTCGGCTGGCAGCGCGAGCACGACCAGCTCGACGGCAGGTTGCCTAACGAGGCACTGATTGCCCGCCTCGTGTTCGCGGCCCACATGTCGGAGTCGCATCCGGACCAGGCATCGGCGCTGTACGACGCCGCGCGTGCGCAGGCCGACGCGTCGCGCGATCTGGACGTGCTGCTCCGGGCCGCCGACGCGGCGTACGAACTGGGTCGCCAGCCGGACGTGAAATATTTCTACGAACGGGTGCTCGCCGGCAACCGGCACGCCGCCGAACCGCTCGACCTGAAGGTGGACGTGATCGAGCGGCGGATCAGCGAGGCCGGTGCGCCGCCCGCGTCGCCGGGCCCGGCGACGGCCGCGCCGGGCAAGCGCTGGTGGAAGTTCTGGCAATGACGGCCGTCGGTCGGCGGGCCGGTTATGCGCCGCGCAACGCGCTGAACGCCGATGCGCTGAAAGCGGCGATCGCCGCGCGCAGCACCGCGCGAGGCGATGCCGACGCGGTGCGCGCGTGGCTGCTCAACCATTTCTACCGGCACGTCGTCGCGAACTTCGAGCCGGCACGCACGATCGGGTCGCTCGACGACGCGCGGCAGGCGCTCGGTAATGCCGCGCCGCCGGCGTGGGTCGTGCGGCGCTTCGGTGCGGACGCGAAGACGATCGGCGAGGCCGACGCCGGCAGGCTGGCGCCCGTCGTCTGGGTCGACCCGGGCGATCCGCAGCTTCTCGCGCTCGAAACCACGCTCGTCGAGTTCCTCGAGTCGCGCAAGGGGACCGGGCTCGACGGCAAGCTCGACCGTGTCAATTGCCCGCAGGCGCTCGCGATGTGGGAACGCGAGCATGCGGAGATGGCGGCCCGGATTGCGCGCGGCTGGCGCGAGAGCCAGCCCGACGCGCTGCGCACCTGGTGTGAAACCGCGAACGGCCGCTTCGTCGAATTCCTGCCCGACAGCGCGCTGCTGCGCGCCGAAATGGCGTTCGAGAGTTACGTGATGCGCCATTGCCTCGGCCAGTTCGCCGACCGGCAGGCGCTGACGGGCGGCTACGGCGGGCGCTACGCGGAAGCGATCGAGGCGCGCGCGCTGCGGCTGCTGAGCTTCCGGGACGCGAGCGGCCAGCCGCACATCACGATCGGTGTCGCGGTGCGCGCGGACGGCGGCCTCGACGTCGATCAGGTCAAGGGCAAGCAGAACCGGCCGCCGGTCGAGCGCTATGTCGACGACGTGCTGGCGTGCCTGAATACGCTGGGGACGACGGATAACACGCCGCCCGACTGCATCGCGCTCGGTGTGGTCCATACGGCGTCGGGATGGTGCAGGATCGAGGACGTGACGGATGCCGCGTCGCAAGCCCGGCTCGTCGCGCGCCATCCGCAATTGTTCGGGCGGCTCGCCGAGCCGACGCCGACCGTCGAGTGGCTGGTCGCCGCGCGGCAGCCCGAACTGTTGCAGGCGCGGCCGCCGCGCGCCGGCTCGGTGCGATACGCGGTGCGTGCGACGCTGGCGCCCGCGGTGCCGTCCGCGCAGCGGGACGACACACGGCCCGCCTTTGCAACCGAGAACGTGCGCTGGCCCGGCTACGACGCGCCGCATGGCGCCAGTGCCGGCGAATGACGGGGCGAAGACCATGACACTCAAGCTGATCGTCGCGTTGTTCGTGCTGTGGCGTATCGTGCGCTACTTCCGCCGGCGCGGTGCGCGTCATTCGACCTTGTCCGCCCGCAAGCACTGGGCGCTGCTGCTCGCGCATCCGTACGTGGAGGCGACCGGGTTCTCGGGTTTCGACGATGCGGATACGAGCCACCTGAACGACACGTCGCGCAAGTTCCTGCGCGCGCAGATGCTGCATCAGATGGAGTTGCGCACCGACGCGACGGACGACGATGCGCGCGCACACCTCGCACGCGTGCTCGAGACGCAATGGTTTCGGGCCGACCTGCATGCGCTGCAGCCGACCGACGACCCGCGTGCCGCACTCGCGTTCGCCTGTGCGCGGATGGCGTTCCTGGCGCGCGTGGCGATGCTGATGGGCTGGACCGAGCCGGACACCGCATGGCGTGTGCTGTTGCTCAACGCGCAGCGCGCGCAGGATTGTTTCGACAGCTGGACGGATTTCGGTAGCGCGTATATCGCGGGCCGCAAGCAGTGGGTGGCCGGGTTTCGTGCCGATCCGTTCGGCAAGGCGTTCGACGACGCCACGCTGCAGCGCTGGCTTGCACCGGGCGACGGTGCGTGGGGGCGGGCGGCATGGCCGGGGCTGGCGGCGTTCGATCCCGAACCGGTCGCGCAAGCCCGGTGACGCGTCGATGCCGCCAGCCGTTCCCTTCGCATGCCGCTTTCCGTTTCCGCCGACGCCGACATGATTTCATCCGTTCATCCCCTGTTGCGACGCCTGGCGCTGTCCGTTGCGTGTGCGGTGCCGGCGTCGGTGCTGCCGGCGACGGCACAGGCGGCCGAGCCGGTCGCGGCCGACCGCCTGCTGCGCACGTTCCTCCACGATCACTACGGCAACTGGCGCGCGGACCGCAAGGGCTGGCAGTCGGACGCGGGCGATTTCATTTATTCGCCGTGCGGATCGCTGCGCGTCGCGACCGCCGACGGCCCGCGGTATCTGCTCGCGGTGTGCGGCGAGACCGAGGCAGCCGTGCAGGACGGCACGCCGGGGATGGATTCGGACGGCACGACGGGCACCATCGACCTGTACGTGCTGAAGCCCGGGGCGGACGGCAAGACGCTCGAGCCGGTGGTGAAGAAGACGGATATCGCGTCCGGCAAGCGCGGCGAGCCGGGTACGGTGCGCATCGAGCGGTACGGCCCGCACCTGTTCGGCTTCACGATCGGCGACGGCGTCACGCTGCAGGGCTATACGATGGCGATGCGATCGATCTGGCTGCCGGTCGGCAACGCGATCGTCGAGGCGGCGGCGCGCATCGACGAAGCGCTCGACAACACGGGGTCGCTCGATTGCGGGAACGCGAAGTCCCGTTGCGAGAGCCGCACGTTTTCGATCGTGCCCGACACGACCGGCACCGGCGACGTCTATCCGTTGACGGTCACGGAAACGGGCTCGCGCGGCGACAAGGAGATTCACGCGCGCTACACGGTGAAGTTCGACGCGGCACGCGGCCGCTACGTGGTACCGAAGGCATTGCGCGCAGGATACTGACCGTTCGCGCGAAGAAGCGGGCGGCGCGGTGCCGCCCGAGCGTCACACGTACAGGTACCGTACGAGGTGAAAGAACACCGGCGCGGCGAAGCAGATCGAGTCGACGCGATCGAGCATCCCGCCGTGGCCCGCGATCATCGAACCCCAGTCCTTGGTGCCGAGCGAGCGCTTGACGGCCGACAGCACGAGGCCGCCGACGAAGCCCGCGATCACGATCGCGAGCGAGATCCCGAACGCGGCGCCGAAACTGAACGGCGTCACGCGATACAGCGACGCGCCGCACAGCGTCGCGAGCAGCCCGCCGCCGACGAACCCCTCGACCGTCTTGGACGGCGACAGCTGCGGCGCGATCTTGCGGCGCCCGAACAGCTTGCCGACGACATACTGCAGCACGTCGCTGATCTGCACGACGAACAGGAAGAAGAACAGCAGCAGCGCGTTCTGTCCCGTGTAGCGCGGAATGTCGAGGATCAGCACGGCCGGCGCGTGGCTCAGACCGTACACGCATACCATCAGCGCCCAGTTGATCTTCGCGTTGCGGCTCAGGAATTCGCGTGTGTCCTGCGTGAGCGCCGACACGAGCGACATCGCGAAGAACAGGTGCACGGGCACGAAGATCGAGTACATCCCGTACCAGTCGATCCCGAGCAGCAGGTATTGCACGGGGATCGCGACGAAGAACGCGATGAACAGCGTCGTGTGGTCGCTCGCGGTCGTCGGCGTGAGCGTGATGAATTCGCGCAGCGTCAGGTAGGACAGCACCGCGAACACGAGATACGTGACGTTGTTGCCGAGGCTGATCGCGATGACCATGATCGCGATCATCGCCCACCACGCACGTATGCGCTGGTTCAGGTTGACGATGGTCGCGCTCGTGCCGCCGCTGCGCGCGCCGAGGATCGCGCCGATCACGGTGGCGATGACGAGCACGCCCGTGACGCCCGCGACCAGTTCCCAGAAGAGAGTTCGCATGAGGGATATCCGGAAAAGGGGAGAAGGGGGGCTGCGTTCAGCCGGCCGGCCGCTGCGGCGGCGCGAGCGCGACGATCGCGTCGCGCATGCGGGCGAGGAACGTCGGCTTGTCTTCCTGGGCACCGAGCGCATCGTTCGCGCCGAAGTGCACCTTGCAGATCAGCGGCACCGGCCAGATCGCACCCTTCGGCATGATCCGTTGCAGGTTCTCGAGATAGACGGGCGCGAGCGCGACGTCCGGAAACTCGGTCGCGAGGTGGAACAGTCCGCTCTTGAACGGCTGCGGCAGGATCTCGGCGCCGCGCGTGCCTTCCGGGAAGATGATGATCGAATGGCCCTGCCGGAGCGCGTCGCGCACGGGGTCGAGCGGGTCGCCGCCGGACTCGCGGTGGCGATCGATCAGCACGACGTTCAGCAGCTTCTGCGCGATGTGGCGCTTCGCGTCGCTGCTGTCCCAGTAGTCGCGTGCGGCGACGGGCCGTACGACCGCGCGCACGTCGCGCGGCAGCGCGGCGAGGATCGCGAGCGTGTCGATGTGGCTCGTGTGGTTCGAGAAATAGATCTTCTGCGTCGGGGACGGCGGCCCCTGATGCCAGACCGGATACGCGCCGGCGACGAGCCGCACGATGGACAGCAGGAAGTCGCGCTGCCAGACGTTGAGAATGTTCATCGGCGCTGCGCCTCCTGCCTGCATGCATGGCCCGCGGCGCTTGCGCGGCGGGCGGGACCCCGGAATGCCGGCGCGGCAGGATGCGCGCCGGACGGCCCTTGTTTAAATTTTTTCAAATTCGTGGCTGCCTGTCGCAGGTCCGCGATAATCGGACGATTCGCCGCCACACGCTGTTGCGTCGCGGCGAATGCGCCGGTCGGCGGCGTGATAATCGGCTGTTGCACGAGCGCCCGTTTGCAGTTCGAATGGATCGTGCTGCGTTCGGGCCAGCGGATTATCGCGAGTTTCCGTCAAAAACGCCAGATTGGCGCCGCGCAGGCGGGCCGGGCGCTGCTTGACGCATCGGGGCCGCTCGGCGACGATTAGGGCCGTCCATGGAAGGCCGTCCAGGGCCGTTTCGCCGCCCGGGGCATGGCGGCGGGAAATGTGTCCGACTGTGCCGCGTGAATAGAACGAATACGAAACGATGAGCCTCTACGCACTCAAACCCAAATTCCAGAACCGCCTGCGCCCGTTCGCGAACTCGCTCGCCGAGCGTGGCGTCACGGCCAACCAGGTCACGCTGTTCGCGGCCGGCGGCTCGATCGTCGTCGGCGCGCTCGCCGGCCTTGGCGTATTTGCCCGCGCGCTGTTCCTGCTGATCCCGCTGTGGCTGTTCGTGCGGATGGCGCTCAATGCGATCGACGGGATGCTCGCGCGCGAGCACAACCAGAAGAGCACGCTCGGCGCGTACCTCAACGAACTCGGCGACGTCGTGTCCGATATCGCGCTGGTGCTGCCGTTTCTCGCGATTCCGGCGTTCGCTCCGGCAGACGTCTGGCTGTTCGCGCTGACGGCGGTGATCGTCGAATGCGCGGGGCTGATCGGCCCGCTGGTCGGCGTGAGCCGCCGCTACGACGGCCCGTTCGGCAAGAGCGACCGCGCGCTCGCCCTCGGCGCGTTCGCGTTGTGGATCGGGCTCGGGTTTCCGGTCGGCGGCGTCGCCGCCTGGCTGTGGCGGCTGCTGATCGTGCTGTCGATCGTGACCGTGGTGCGGCGCGTGCAGGCCGGCATCGCGGAAAAGGGTAGTCAAGGGTAGTTGAAGCAGTGGCGGTACCGGGCGCCGGAGGGCGGCGCACCAAGATTCGAATAACGAAACGAGAGAAAAATACATGAGCGCACGCACGGCACGTGAGGCCGATTTCATCACGCACGACGGCGAAACGCTGTTCTATCGTCACTGGCCCGCGACGGGCCCGCGCTGCCGCGGCGCCATCGTGCTGCTGCATCGCGGCCACGAACATTCGGCGCGCGTCGCGCATCTCGTCGACGAGCTCGACCTGCCGGATTTCGCGTTCTTCGCGTGGGATGCGCGCGGCCACGGCCGCTCGCCCGGCGCGCGCGGCTACAGCCCGAGCGCGGCCGCGTCGGTACGCGACCTGCAGACCTTCGTCGAACATATCCGCGACACGCACGGCATCGCGATCGAGGACATGGCCGTGGTCGGCCAGAGCGTCGGCGCGGTGCTCGCGGCCACCTGGGTGCACGACTACGCGCCGCCGATCCGCGCGCTCGTCGTCGCGTCGCCGGCGTTTCACATCAAGCTCTACGTGCCGTTCGCGCGGCCGGGCCTGCGGCTGATGCACAAGCTGCGCGGGCTGTTCTACGTGAACAGCTACGTGAAGCCGAAATTCCTCACGCACGATCCCGAGCGGATCGCGAGTTATGCGTCCGATCCGCTGATCACGCGGCCGATCGCGGTCAACATGCTGCTCGACCTGCACGACACCGCGCAGCGGATCGTCGCCGATGCGGCCGCGATCACCGTGCCGACGCAACTGTTGATCTCGGGCGCCGACTGGGTCGTGCATCGCGGCCCGCAGGACCGCTTCTTCGAACGCCTCGGCGCCGCGCGCAAGGAGCGCATCGTGCTGCCGGGCTTCTATCACGACACGCTCGGCGAACGCGATCGCGCGCAGGCGCTCGCGCCGCTGCGCGCATTCGTGCTGCGCGAATTCGATGCGCCGAGCCCGCGCGTGTCGCTCGCCGATGCCGACCGGCGCGGCGCGTTCCACGACGAATACGCGGCACTCGGCCGCCCGCCCGCGAATGCGTTCGCGCGTGCGTACTGGGCGCTCACGCGAGCCGGCCTGAAGGCCGGCGGCGCGCTGTCGGACGGTATCGCGCTCGGGCTGCGGCTCGGTTTCGATTCGGGCTCGACGCTCGATTACGTGTACCGCAATCGCGCGCAAGGGCGGCTCGGCATCGGTGCGCTGATCGACCGCACGTATCTCGATTCGCCGGGCTGGGTCGGCATCCGCCAGCGCAAGGTGCATCTGCAGGAGCTGATCGGCGCGGCGATCGGCCGCCTGCGCGGCCACGGCACGCCGGTGCGGATCGTCGACATCGCGGCCGGTCACGGGCGCTACGTGCTCGACGCGATCGCGTCGGCCGCCGAGCGCGACGGCGCGGCGCCCGACGACATCACGCTGCGCGACTACAGCCCGCCGAACGTCGAGGCCGGGCGCGTGCTGATCGCGCAGCGCGGCCTCGAGCCGATCGCGCGCTTCGAGCGCGGCGACGCGTTCGACGAGGCGTCGCTCGCGACGCTCGAGCCGCGTCCGACGCTCGCGATCGTGTCGGGCCTCTACGAACTGTTCGGCGAGAACGCGCTGATCGAGCGCTCGCTGCGTGGGCTCGCGCAGGCCGTGCCGCCGGGCGGGTATCTCGTTTATACGGGGCAGCCGTGGCATCCGCAGCTCGAATTCATCGCGCGCGCACTGAACAATCACCGCGGCGAGGCGACCTGGGTGATGCGCCGCCGCTCGCAGGCCGAGATGGACGAACTCGTCGCGCGCGCGGGGTTCCGCAAGCTCGACCAGCGGATCGACGAAATGGGCATTTTCACGGTCAGCCTCGCGCAGCGGGTCGACGCGTCATGAGCGAGTTCGGCGGCGACGCGCGCGGCCTGTCAGCGCAGGCGTCGGCAGCCGGCGCACGCGACGCGTCGTTCGCGCTGCGTGTCGGCTGGCTAGCGGTGATGGGCGCCGTGTTCTTCTCGACCTACGGCTTCGCGAACTGGCTCGCCGCGCGCCGTGCGGCGGTGCCGACCTTCGCGTTCGGCTGGGAGCACGCGATCCCGTTCGTGCCGTGGACGATCGTGCCGTACTGGTCGATCGACCTGCTGTATGCGCTGTCGTTCTTCTTCTGGACGCGCCGCGCCGACCTGCTCGATCACGTGAAACGGCTGTTGACCGTGCAACTGGTATCGGTGGCTTGCTTCATCGCGTGGCCGCTGCGCTTCGGGTTCGAGCGGCCCGACGCGGGCGGCGTGGCCGGTGCGCTGTTCACGCTGCTGATGGGGTTCGACAAGCCGTTCAACCAGGCGCCGTCGCTGCACATCGGGCTGCTCGTCGTGCTGTGGGCCGTCTATGCGAAACACGTGCGCGGCACGCTCGCGCGCGTCG
>NZ_ASSI01000202.1:0-5260 GCF_000466765.1 Burkholderia sp. AU4i
AACTGAAATGGCTCGAAGACTTCGTTTCGCTCGCGGAAACGCGCAGCTTTAGCCGGTCCGCCGAGCTGCGGCACGTGTCGCAGCCGGCGTTTTCGCGGCGCATCCAGGCGCTCGAGGCATGGCTCGCGACCGAACTGATCGATCGTTCGGTCTATCCGACGCGGCTGACGCAGGCCGGGCAGATCTTCTACGAGCAGGCGCTGACGATGCTGTCGCAGGCGCACGAGGCGCGCACGCTGCTGCGCGGGCACGTCGGCGCGCCGGTGCCGACGATCGAGTTCGCGGTGCCGCACACGCTGTCGCTCACGTATTTCCCGCGCTGGCTGCAGCGGATCGAGGCGAAGATGGGCCAGGTCCACACGCGGCTGCGCGCGCTGAACGTGCACGACGCGGTGCTGTCGCTCGTCGAGGGCGGCTGCGATCTCGTGATGGGCTACCACCACCCGAGCCACCCCGTCGCGCTCGACCCGGCGCGCTACGACATGCTGATCCTCGGCAGCGAGCCGATCAGCCCGTTCTCGGCGCCGGGCCGCGCGGGGCGGCCGCGCTATACGCTGCCCGGCACGGCCGATGCGCGCGTGCCGTACCTGTCATATACGCCGAACGCGTATCTCGGCCGGATGACGGAGGTCATCGTCGCGAATGCGTCGACGCCGCTGTTCCTCGATCGCGTCTATGAAACCGACATGGCCGAAGGGTTGAAGGCGATGGCGCTCGCGGGCCACGGCATCGCGTTCCTGCCGCACAGCGCGGTCGAGGATGCGGTGGCGGGCGGCCGCCTGATCCGGCTCGACCGGTCGGTGCGCGGCGGCGCGCATCCGTTCACGCTGACGATGGAGATCCGGCTGTACTGCGACAAGCTCGCGCTGCAGGGCGACGATCCGCGACAGAAGCTCGTGCGTGCGCTGTGGGACGTCGTGCGCGACGAACTGCGCGAATCCGCGGGTTAACCGTGGGCGGTTAACCGTCGATCGTCCGGCCCGGCCGGCTGACGTCGGGCCTGCGGTGCCTGTCGGGCACCTTGCCCGGCCGCCGGCCCGCGCCCGCGCAACACGATTTTTCAAGCACGCGATGCACGGCCGATCGCGGGCGTTCTTGCGCAAATCGACCGCGGATTTGCGAAAAATCGCGATCATGCAAGAAACGCATAATCGAATAAGCAAACGGCATTGGATAAAAAAAACGGGTTTTTCGACAATGTGCGCACTTCGTTGAACGTTGGAGCATCCATGTCTTCGCAACAGCAGTCCATCCCGTCCTACCTGCACGCCGACGATCTCGGCCCGTGGGGCAACTACCTTCAGCAGGTCGATCGCGTCGCGCCGTACCTCGGCTCGCTGTCGCGCTGGCTCGAAACGCTGAAGCGTCCGAAGCGTATCCTGATCGTCGACTGCCCCATCGAGCTCGACAACGGTACCGTCGCGCACTTCGAAGGCTATCGCGTGCAGCACAACGTGTCGCGCGGCCCGGGCAAGGGCGGCGTGCGCTACCACCAGGACGTGACGCTGTCGGAAGTGATGGCGCTGTCGGCATGGATGTCCGTGAAGAACGCAGCAGTGAACGTGCCGTACGGCGGCGCGAAGGGCGGCATCCGCGTCGACCCGCGCAAGCTGTCGCGTGGTGAGCTCGAGCGCGTCACGCGCCGCTACACCAGCGAAATCGGCATCATCATCGGCCCGAACACCGACATTCCGGCACCGGACGTCAACACCAACGAACAGGTGATGGCGTGGATGATGGACACGTATTCGATGAACCAGGGCCAGACGTCGACCGGCGTCGTGACCGGCAAGCCGATCGCGCTCGGCGGTTCGCTCGGCCGCAAGGAAGCAACGGGCCGCGGCGTGTTCGTCGTCGGCTCCGAAGCGGCGAAGAAGAAGGGCCTGGAAATCGAA
This sequence comes from Burkholderia sp. AU4i, assembly GCF_000466765.1. Classification (NCBI taxonomy): domain Bacteria; kingdom Pseudomonadati; phylum Pseudomonadota; class Betaproteobacteria; order Burkholderiales; family Burkholderiaceae; genus Burkholderia; species Burkholderia sp. AU4i. The sequence goes on from NZ_ASSI01000202.1 coordinate 1,896, forward strand.
GGCGCGCGCATCGCGGTGCAGGGCTTCGGCAACGTCGGCGGCATCGCGGCGAAGCTGTTCCAGGAAGCGGGTTCGAAGGTGATCGCGGTGCAGGATCACACGGGCACGATCTACCAGCCGGCCGGCCTCGATTCGAACAAGCTGCTCGACCACGTTGCCCGCACGGGCGGCGTCGCGGGCTTCGAAGGCGCGGAGCCGATGCCGAACGACGAGTTCTGGACGGTCGAAACCGACATCCTGATCCCGGCGGCACTGGAAAACCAGATCACCGAGAAGAACGCAGCGAAGATCCGCACGAAGATCATCGTCGAAGGCGCGAACGGCCCGACGACGACGGCGGCGGACGACATCCTGACCGCGAACGGCGTGCTCGTGATCCCGGACGTGATCGCGAACGCGGGCGGCGTGACCGTGTCGTACTTCGAGTGGGTGCAGGATTTCTCGAGCTTCTTCTGGACGGAAGACGAGATCAACCACCGTCTCGAGCGCGTGATGCGCGAAGCGTTCTCCGGCGTGTGGGCGGTCGCGGAAGAGCACAAGGTGTCGGTGCGTACGGCGGCGTTCATCGTGGCGTGCAAGCGCATCCTGATGGCGCGCGAAATGCGTGGCCTCTACCCCTGATCATTGACTATGATCCATTCATGACGCAATCCACCTGGTTGCGGATATGAACCCTCGCGGGCGGTGCCGAATCCGGCATCGCCCGCGCGCGCATTCGGGGCGCCTGGAGCCGGGAGGAAGGCTTTGCCAGGGGCGCTGCGACGTGCGGTAAACAACAGTACTTTCAAAAATATTACTTTGATACACTGGCGCGGGTTTTAGCCAAGGAGATGACCAAAATGAAATACCAAAAGGCAGTCCTGATGTTCGCGGCGCTTTGCGCGTTCGCAAGCGGCGCGCATGCTCAGGAGACGGGCACGCTGAAGAAGATCAAGGACACGGGCGTGATCGCGCTGGGCCATCGCGAATCGTCGATTCCGTTCTCCTACTACGACCAGAACCAGCAGGTGGTCGGCTATTCGCGCGAATTCCAGCTGAAGGTGGTCGACGCGGTGAAGAAGAAGCTGAACCTGCCGAACCTGCAGGTGAAGAACATCCCGGTCACGTCGCAGAACCGCATCCCGCTCGTGCAGAACGGCACGGTGGACATCGAGTGCGGCTCGACGACCAACAACACCGAGCGCCAGCAGCAGGCTGCGTTCTCCGACACGATCTTCGTGATCGGCACGCGCCTGATGACGAAGAAGGATTCGGGCGTCAAGGATTTCGCCGACCTGAAGGGCAAGACGGTCGTGACGACTGCCGGCACGACGTCGGAGCGCCTGCTGCGCAAGATGAACAACGACAAGCAGCTCGGCATGAACATCATCAGCGCGAAGGATCACGGCGATTCGTTCAACACGCTGGAATCGGGCCGCGCGGTCGCGTTCATGATGGACGACGCGCTGCTCGCGGGCGAGCGCGCGAAGGCGAAGCAGCCGGGCGAGTGGGTGATCGTCGGCACGCCGCAATCGGAAGAAGCGTACGGCTGCATGATGCGCAAGGGCGATACGGACTTCAAGAAGGTCGTCGACGACGCGATCTCGCAAGTCGAGAAGTCGGGCGAAGCCGCGAAGATCTACGCGAAGTGGTTCGAGAACCCGATCCCGCCGAAGGGGCTGAACCTGAACTTCCCGCTGTCCGATTCGATGAAGAAGCTGTACGCGAACCCGAACGACAAGGCGCTCGACTGACCGCACGGCCGTTGATGCAGAAATGACGCTAATGAGACGGAAGAGGCCACGCTTCTTCCGTCTCTTTTTGCTGGAGTCTTGCCCATGTCTTACCACTGGAACTGGGGCATCTTCCTGAGCCCCGTGTCGACCGGCGAGCCGACGACTTATTTCGGATGGCTGATGTCCGGCTTCTGGGTGACGATCGAAGTGTCGCTCGTCGCCTGGGTCATCGCGCTGATCGTCGGATCGCTGTTCGGCGTGTTGCGCACCGTGCCGAACAAATGGCTGTCCGCGATCGGCACCGTGTACGTGTCGATCTTCCGGAACATTCCGCTGATCGTGCAGTTCTTCGTCTGGTATCTCGTGATACCCGAGCTGCTGCCCGCGTCGATCGGCACCTGGATCAAGCAGTTGCCGCCCACCACGCAGTTCTTCACCGCGTCGATCATCTGTCTCGGCCTGTTCACGGGCGCGCGCGTGTGCGAACAGGTGCGCTCGGGGATCAACGCGCTGCCGAAGGGCCAGCGCGCCGCCGGCCTCGCGATGGGCTTCACGCAATGGCAGACGTACCGTTACGTGCTGCTGCCCGTTGCGTACCGGATCATCGTGCCGCCGCTCACGTCGGAATTCCTGAACATCTTCAAGAACTCCGCGGTCGCGTCGACGATCGGCCTGCTCGACCTGTCCGCGCAAGCGCGCCAGCTCGTCGACTACACCGCGCAGACGTATGAATCCTTCATCGCGGTGACGCTCGCCTACGTGATCATCAACCTCGTCGTGATGGCGTTCATGCGCTGGATCGAAGGCCGCACGCGGCTGCCCGGCTATATCGGAGGCAAGTGATGCATCAGTTCGACTGGAGTAGTATTCCCGGCGCGATACCGACGCTGTGGACGGGCGCGATCGTCACGTTCAAGATCACGCTGATCGCGATCGTTGTCGGCATCGTCTGGGGCACGCTGCTGGCGCTGCTGCGGCTGTCCGGCGTGAAGCCGCTCGCGTGGTTCGCGAAGGCGTACGTGACGGTGTTCCGCTCGATCCCGCTCGTGATGGTGCTGCTGTGGTTCTTCCTGATCGTGCCGCAGGTGCTGCAGGGCGTGCTCGGGCTGTCGCCGACGATCGACATCCGGCTTGCATCGGCGATGGTCGCGTTCTCGCTGTTCGAAGCCGCGTATTATTCCGAGATCATCCGCGCCGGTATCCAGGCGGTGCCGCGCGGGCAGGTGAACGCCGCGTTCGCGCTCGGCATGAACTACGCGCAGGCGATGCGCCTCGTGATCCTGCCGCAGGCGTTCCGCGCGATGGTGCCGCTGCTGCTCACGCAGGCGATCGTCCTGTTCCAGGATACGTCGCTCGTATACGTGATCAGCCTCGCGGACTTCTTCCGCACGGCCGCCAACGTCGGCGATCGCGACGGCACGACCGTCGAGATGGTCCTGTTCGCCGGCGCATGTTATTTCGTGATTTGCTCGTTGGCGTCTGCTCTCGTCAAGGGTCTCCAGAAAAAGGTCACAAGATGATTTCCATCAAGAACGTTTCGAAGTGGTACGGCCAGTTTCAGGTCCTCACCGACTGCACGACCGAGGTCAAGAAAGGCGAAGTGGTCGTCGTGTGCGGCCCGTCGGGTTCCGGCAAGTCGACGCTGATCAA
>NZ_ASSI01000203.1:0-4104 GCF_000466765.1 Burkholderia sp. AU4i
CGGCGCTTCGCGGCGCCCTCGTCGGCCCGGATGTCGCGCGGCCCGATCGCGTCGCGCCCGTCGAGCCGGGCGGCGCCGAACGCATGCAGCAGCGCGCGGCGCATCGTGCGCGGCGGTGTCGCGGCCAGCACGTCGAGCGCGTCGTCGCCCAGGCTCTCCGGGAAGCGCCGCCCCCACGCATGCGACGTGCGGATCTCGTCGTAGATCGTCTGCGCGATCCGGCGCGCGCCGGCCGCATCGGGCGGCTCGATCTCGTACACGTTCATCCGGTTGAGCAGCGGCTCCGGGATCGCATGCGCATCGTTCGCGGTCGCGATCCAGATCACGTTGCCCGCATCGATCGGCACTTCCGCGAATTCGTCGATGAACGCGCGCGCGGTGTCGTGCTCGAGCAACGCGTACAGCGCGCCGAGCGGATCGTATTGCGCGTCGCTGCCGGCCTTGTCGATCTCGTCGACCGCGATCACCGGGTTCGCGTAGCTGCCGTTCACGAGCGCATCGAACACCTTGCCGGGCTTCGCGTTCTTCCATTGCGACGACGCCCCCGACAGGATCCAGCCGGCCGTCAGCGAACTCATCGGCACGTAGTGGTACGCGGTGCCGAGCAGCTGCGCGAGCGCCTTCGCGAAATGCGTCTTGCCGATGCCCGGGGGCCCGAGCAGCAGGATCGGCATCAGTTCGAGCCGGTCGTCCGTTTCGAGGCACAGCGCGATCTGCTTGCGCACGTCGTCGAGCGGCTCGGCGAAATTGGGCAATGCCTCGCCGAGCGCGTCGAACGACGGCATCCGGTTCGGCTTCACGCAAAAGCGCAGATTGCCCGTCTTGAGCATCTTCTCGTAGGTGGCGCGCAGTGCGTCGCTCGCGCTCTCGTTCAGGTCGCTCAGCGCCGTCTCGACCTGCTCGAGGTCGTACACCGTGCTGAAGGACGCCACCGCCAGTTCCTGTTTCACCATCGCCGTCGTCATACCAACCTCGCTGCCGCTTGCTGTCACACGATCATCAGACCCTTACGATTTCAGTGTAGCGATCCCGTATTCCCGCGCAAGCAAGCAGCCACGCGCGTGTGCTGCTAACACCCCGCGCGCGCTGCACGCCGGCGCACCGGGGCGTATGATCGTCGGTTCACCCACCCGCCGCACCGGCCCGGCCGACCGCGCCCCCCGCGGCGCGTCGGATCTCGCCCCGAAGGTATGCCGATGTCCGTCCCCACTGCTTTCCCGCGCGTCGATGCCGATGCGACCGGCGCCGTCGACGCGGCGCTCACGTCGCGCCGTGCGATCCGCGCGTTCCTGCCGACGCCCGTGCCGCGCGACACGCTCGAGGCGATCCTCGAAGCCGCGAGCCGCGCGCCGTCGGGCACCAACATCCAGCCGTGGCGCGTGTACGTCGCGACGGGCGCCACGCGCGACGCGCTCGCCGCCGCGCTCACCGCGGCCCACGACGATCCCGCGCGCGACGAGAAATACGTCGCCGAGTACGACTACTACCCGCGCGAATGGGTGTCGCCGTATATCGACCGGCGCCGCAAGGTCGGCTGGGACCTGTACGGCCTGTTGAACATCGGCCGCGACGACAAGGCGCGCATGCATGCGCAGCACGCGCGCAACTTCCGCTTCTTCGATGCGCCGGTCGCGCTGTTCTTCACACTCGACCGCGTGATGACACACGGTGCATGGCTCGACTGCGGGATGTTCCTGCAAGGCGTGATGACGGCCGCGCGCGCACGCGGGCTCGATACCTGCCCGCAGGCCGCGTTCGTGCCGTTTCACCGGATCATCGCCGAACACCTCGGCATTCCCGCCAACGAACAGTTGGTCTGCGGCATGTCGCTCGGCCATGCGGACCCCGACGCGATCGAGAACCGCCTCGTCACCGAGCGCGCGAGCGTCGCGGAGTTCGCGCGTTTTTTCGGTTGAAAACGCATGACGCGGCCCTACCTTTCGAACAGGACCGCATCGTGCGGCGAACCTGTCGCGACGCGTCCTGTCACATCACGACCGAAATCGATCGGGCGTAAGATGTGCGTCCGTTCCCCGCTATCGCGCGTTCCCGGAGACGTTTCATGCTGAAACACGGCCTGGCCGTCCTGCTCGCGAGCATCGCGCTCGCCGCCCATGCGCAGAGCCCCGCGCCGGCCTCCGTCGCGTGGGAGATCCAGGTGGTACGCGACGGTCAGACCATCGACACGTTCCAGCAGCGCACCACCGTGGGTCAGACCCGCACCGATACCCATCGCTATCCGTCCGCCGTGCCGGTCGGCTGCGGCAATGCCGCGCGCGTCGTGCCGACCGAGCGCTCGCGCTCGGTGACGGTCGCGCCGCTCACCGTCGATGCCGGCGCGAACACCGTGTCGCTCGCGCTCGACGTGCAGGAAACGCTCGACGACGAAAACGCGACGCGCAGCGATCCGTGCATACCCGCGTCGCCGCGGCAAATCGTCGCGAGCCACCCGGGCCTGACGGTCGGCGCCGACGCGTGGACCGACTGGACGCTCGTCGAGCAGCGTCCGCACCTCGTGTACCGCGTGCGTGCGCACGTCGCGAAGGATTGAGCGTCATGTCCGCCGACGCTCTCTCCCTGCCGTTCGCCGAACCGCACGCCGCGCCCGACGAAATCACCGCGGTGAGCTGGAACCTGCACAAGGGCCGCTCGCCGCTCGGCTTCACCGCGTGGAACGCGATGCGCAACTGGATGCAGTCGACGCACGCCGACGTGTATTTCCTGCAGGAAGCGATGGCGCGCCGCATGCCGCGCCCGATGCTCGCTCCCGGCTTCGGCGCGCCGATGGACGACGCGGTCGACGACGTGTGGCACTGCCAGGCCACGGAGATCGCGCAGGCGCTCGACTGGCAGATCGCGCTCGGGCCGAACGTGTTCAAGCCGTCGTGGCGGCACGGCAACGCGATCCTGTCGCCGCATCCGCTCGACCTCGGCGGCCGCTGGGACATCTCCGCGCACCGCTTCGAGCGGCGCGGGCTGCTGGTCGCGCGGGCGACGCTCGCGGGCGCGCGACCGGTCACGCTGCTGTGCGCGCACCTCGCGCTCACGCGCGCCGCGCGGCTGCGCCAGATGCACTGGATCGCGCACTGGATCGTGCGCAACGCGGGCGACGGCCCGCTGATGCTGGCCGGCGACTTCAACGACTGGCGCAACGATTCGGTCGCGCTGTTCGGCGAGATCGGGTTGTCCGAGGTCGCGACGCTGCTCGGCGAATCGGGCCGCACGTTCCCCGCGTTCTCGCCGGCGCTCGCGCTCGACAAGATGTTCGTGCGCGGGCTGACGCCGCTCGAATGGCGCGCGCCGTCCGGCGAGGCCGCGTGGCTGTCGGACCACCTGCCGTATATCGCGCGCCTGCGCCTCGATCCGCAATAACGGCTATACGGCCGCGAAACGGCCGCAAAACGCTCGCAACAACGGCCGCGACCGCGAATCGATCACGCCTCCGGTCGCCCCTGGCGAGAGCGCGGCCGCGCGGCGCGCGCTACATTAACGGCTTGCCCGTTCCTCCCGCGCCCGCCGCCGGGCCGCGCCGCCATGACCTACCTGCCGATCCTGCTGCAAATCGCCGTCGTCTATCTCGTCGCCGCGATCACCCCCGGCCCGAATTTCTTCATGATTTCGCAACTGTCGCTCGCGGGGCGGCGCAGCCTCGGCGCCGCGTCGGCGCTCGGCGTCGGCACCGCGTCGGTTATCTGGGCCTCGCTCGCGATGCTCGGCCTCGCGGCCGTGCTGCACCAGGTCGAATGGCTGTACGAGGCGATCCGGATCGGCGGTGCCGTGTACCTCGTGTATTTCGGCTTCAAGCTGCTGCGCGCGGGCGTGCGCCGCGACGCGGCACCGGCCGACGCGCCCGACGAACGCGCACCGCTGGCCGCGCCGCACGCGCGCGATTACCTGCGCGCGTATCGCAGCGGCCTGTTCACGTGCCTGACGAACCCGAAATCGTGCGCGTTCTGGACCAGCGTGTTCGCCGCGATGCTGCCCGCGCACGTGCCGCTGTGGTTCAACGGCGCGGTGCTGGTGACGATCGGCGCGCTGTCGGCCGGCTGGTATTCGTGCGTCGCGTACCTGTTCGCGAGCCCGCGCGCGCAGCGCGGCTACCGG
>NZ_ASSI01000204.1:0-26304 GCF_000466765.1 Burkholderia sp. AU4i
GATTCTCGTACGCGAACAGGCTGACGACCGTCGTGCCGGCGGCCGGCGGCGCGCCGCCGGTCGCGCGCCGCCACCATGCGTCGCGCGCCGCCGCGTCGGTTTCGAAGGCCGTGCGGCGCGAATCGAGGTCGTGCTCCTTCAGGACGCCGCCGGTGCCGGCCGACAGGCCGGGGAAGAAGAACGTCTTCAGCAGCGGGTAGCGCGGATGCGGCGACGGGCGCAGATGGAAGTCGGCGACCCAGTCCTCGGCGCTCAGGTATTCGAGGTTGATCCACACGGGGCGGCGCGCGCGGCGCGCCATCGCCGCGAGATACGCGCCGGGCAACTCGCACGCGAACGCTTCGATCACGACATCGGCGATCTCCAGCGCGTCGCCGACTTCCGCATGCCAGTGTTCGACCACGATCGTGTCGACCGTCTGCCGACCCGCGTCGGGATCGACGCCAGGCAGCAGGCGCGAGAACGTGCGCAGGTCGTCGATAAACAGGCGAACCTGCCAGCCGTGCTCGTGCGCGAGCTGGCGCGCGAGGCGCCAGCAGACGCCGATGTCGCCGAAATTGTCGATCACGGTGCAGAAGAGGTCGCAGGCGATCGGTTCGCCCGGCGCGGCGGGCAGGGGGGCAGCGGTGGTGCGTGGCATCGAAGCGGGCCGGTGAATGCTCTAAACTGGCGATTCTAATAGACCCGTTCCGCGTTACAAGGCGCCCGGATCACGCATGACATCCCCTGAAGCTCCCGATACCCCGTTCGAACCGAAGAAGATCCTTGCGCAGTTGCCGCACATGCCGGGCGTCTATCGCTATTACGACACGACGGGCGCCGTGCTCTATGTCGGCAAGGCACGCGACCTGAAGAAGCGCGTATCGAGCTATTTCACGAAGACGCAGCTGTCGCCGCGCATCGCGATGATGGTCACGCGCATCGCGCGCATCGAGACGACCGTCACGCGTTCGGAGGCCGAAGCGCTGCTGCTCGAGAACAACCTGATCAAGGCGCTCGCGCCGCGCTACAACATCCTGTTTCGCGACGACAAGTCGTATCCGTACCTGAAGCTCACCGCACACCGCTTTCCGCGCATGGCCTATTACCGCGGCTCGGTCGACAAGCAGAACCAGTATTTCGGGCCGTTCCCGAGCGCCTGGGCCGTGCGCGAGAGCATCCAGATCCTGCAGCGCGTGTTCCAGTTGCGTACCTGCGAGGATTCGGTCTTCAACAACCGCACCCGGCCGTGCCTGCTGCATCAGATCGGGCGCTGCACGGCGCCGTGCGTCGGCGCGATCTCCGACGAGGATTACGCGATCGACGTGTCGAACGCCGCGCGTTTCCTGCTCGGCCGGCAGTCCGAAGTGATGAAGGAGCTCGAGCAGAAGATGCACGCGTTCGCGTCCGAGCTGAAATTCGAGCAGGCGGCGGCCGTGCGCAACCAGATGAGCTCGCTCGCGACGGTGCTGCACCAGCAGGCGATCGAGGTCGGCAGCGACAGCGACGTCGACATCCTTGCGGTGGTCGCGCAGGGCGGGCGCGTGTGCGTGAACCTTGCGATGGTGCGCGGCGGCCGGCATCTCGGCGACAAGGCGTATTTCCCGACGCACGTCGAAAGCGCGCTGACGCTCGCCGAAGGCGGTCTCGGCGACGAGTCCGAACTGGCGGAAGCGGCCACCGCGCCTGCCGATGCACCGGCTGACGCATTACCCGACCTGCCCGCCGAAGAATCCGGCCGCGCGCGCGGCGACGCGGCGGCGTCGGTCGAGGCCGAGGTGCTCGACGCGTTCATCGCTCAGCACTATCTCGGCAATCGCGTGCCGCCCGTGCTGGTCGTGAGCCATGCGCCCGCGAGCCGCGACCTGCTCGAATTGCTGTCCGAGCAGGCCGGCCACAAGGTGTCGCTGGTGCGGCAGCCGCAGGGGCAGCGGCGCGCGTGGCTGTCGATGGCCGAACAGAATGCGCAGATCGCGCTCATGCGGCTGCTGTCCGAGCAGGGCTCGCAGCAGGCGCGCACGCGCGCGCTCGCGGAGACGCTCAGCTACGAATGCGACGATCTCGCGACACTGCGGATCGAATGCTTCGACATCAGCCATACGATGGGCGAGGCGACGCAGGCGTCGTGCGTCGTCTACCACCATCACAAGATGCAGTCGGGCGAGTACCGCCGCTACAACATCACGGGGATCACGCCGGGCGACGACTACGCGGCGATGCGGCAGGTGCTCACGCGTCGCTACGAGAAGATGGTCGAGCAGGCGGCCCAGGCGGCAGCTGTCGACGAAGCGGCCGGCATCGACGGCGAGTCGACGCGCCAGGCCGAGGCGTCGAGCCTGCTGCCGAACATCGTGCTGATCGACGGCGGCAAGGGTCAGGTCGAAATCGCGCGCCAGGTGTTCACCGAGCTCGGCCTCGATACGTCGATGCTGGTCGGCGTCGCGAAGGGCGAGGGGCGCAAGGTCGGCCTCGAGACGCTCGTGTTCGCGGACGGCCGCACGCCGCTCGAACTCGGCAAGGAGAGCGCCGCGCTGATGCTCGTCGCACAGATTCGCGACGAGGCGCACCGCTTCGCGATCACCGGCATGCGCGCGAAGCGGGCGAAGGCGCGCCAGACGTCGCGGCTCGAGGAACTCGAAGGCGTGGGCGCGAAGCGCCGGCAGCGGCTGCTCGCGCGGTTCGGCGGGTTGCGCGGCGTGGTGGCCGCGAGCGTCGAGGAACTCGCGAGCGTCGAGGGCATCTCGCACGCGCTCGCCGAGCAGATCTACAAGCAGCTTCACTGACGCGGCCGTGCGGCCGGCTGCCTCGCCAGCGTTCTTGTGGCAGGCCGGTCGACACGGCACAATTGCGAATCCTTTACTGTCCCGCATGCCATGCCGTTCAATTTCCCGATTTTCCTGACGTGGGTACGGATCGTGCTGATCCCGCTCGTCGTCGGCGTGTTCTATCTGCCGGACACGGTGATGGGCGGCGCGCACCGCAACCTCGCGGCGGCGGCGATCTTCATTCTCGCCGCGCTGACCGACTGGTTCGACGGGTTTCTAGCCCGCAAGTGGAACCAGACGTCGTCGTTCGGCGCCTTTCTCGATCCGGTCGCGGACAAGCTGATGGTGACGGCGGCGCTGCTGATCCTCGTGCAGATTTCGCGCGTCGACGCGGCGATCGCGCTCGTGATCGTCGGCCGCGAGATCGCGATTTCGGCGCTGCGCGAATGGATGGCGCAGATCGGCGCGTCGAAGAGCGTGGCGGTGAATCAACTCGGCAAGTTCAAGACCGCATGCCAGATGGTCGCGATTCCGATGCTGCTGTTCTACGGGCCACTGCCGCTCGGCATCGCCACGATCGATACGCGCGTATGGGGCGAGTGGCTGATGTATCTCGCGGCGGTGCTGACGATCTGGTCGATGCTGTACTACATGAAGCTCGCGTGGCCGCAAATTCGCGAGCGCGGCGGCGCGTGATGCGTGTCACGCGTTCGGTCGAGCAGGTTTTTTGGAAAAAGGGCTGGAAAAGCCCTTGACACACGAATGTGCCTTCGACATAATCTCGCTTCTCCGCTGCACGACGAAGTAAGTGTGTGACGGGGAAGCAGTAGCGCAGTAGCATGCGGGAGTAGCTCAGTTGGTAGAGCGCAACCTTGCCAAGGTTGAGGTCGCGAGTTCGAGACTCGTCTCCCGCTCCAGATTTTTTCTGGCAGCGTGTAGTACGGCAAAGCGCTGCAGATGCAGGACACATGCGGGAGTAGCTCAGTTGGTAGAGCGCAACCTTGCCAAGGTTGAGGTCGCGAGTTCGAGACTCGTCTCCCGCTCCAGATTTTTCTGGCAGCGTGTGGTACGGCAAAGCGCTGCAGGTGCAGGACAATGCGGGAGTAGCTCAGTTGGTAGAGCGCAACCTTGCCAAGGTTGAGGTCGCGAGTTCGAGACTCGTCTCCCGCTCCAAGTAATGGGGAAGCCACGCTTCCCTTTTTATTTGATGGACCTTCGGTCCTCGAATAAAAATCTGTCTCTTGCCTCACGGCATCCGGACAGTCCGCTTTTGGCGCGATAGCAAAGCGGTTATGCAGCGGCCTGCAAAGCCGTTTAGGCCGGTTCGACTCCGGCTCGCGCCTCCAGGTAGGAAAAGAAAAGCCCCGCTTCGGCGGGGCTTTTCTTTTTTCCGCGCCCGTTGCGGAGATGGCTCGTGAGAGGGGCGGGATGGATGCGGTAGCATGACGCGACCCGCGGGCGTTTGGGCCCTGCGCGAAACGTCGAGGCTGTCGATGCAGAAACTTGGTGAGGCGGATTGAATACCCCGGAGCCCGAAACGAGGGACGCGCGGCTTTCCGATTGCGCCGCAATCGCGAGGCTGTTGCGCCAGCTCGGATATGACGTCACGCCCGCGCTGATCCATGAAAAATTGCTGTCGCTGGCCGACAAGCCGAGTGACCGGGTCTGCGTGGCGATTCTGAATGGCGAGATTGTCGGCAGTATCAGCCTGCACATCCTTCCGCTCTTTCACGCACCCGGGAATCTCGGGCGCATCACGAGTTTGGTCGTCGACGAGCGTCACCGGGGATGCGGAATCGGCGGTGCGCTGATGGCGGACGCGCAACGTTGGTTCGAGCGCGGCCGATGTGTGAAGCTGGAGGTGACGAGTGGTGACCAACGTCCGGACGCCCACCGTTTTTACGCGCATCACGGTTTCGCGCGCGACGGGCAGCGTCTTTCCAGGAAAATGCGCACGTAGCGTGTGTTTGAAAACCAAAGCCCGCTGCGAGCGGGCTTTTTGATTTCGGCAGATGCAGCGGGATTCTCGAACGGGCTTCGGCCATGCGATGCCGCTTGTCCGTCGCGACATCCGCTCAGCCGTCCACCGGTTGCGCAGGCGTGTCGAGCGTCAACTGATAGAACGCCGCATCGAGCCAGCGGCCGAACTTGAAGCCCGCTTCCTTGATCGTGCCCGAGTGCACGAATCCCAGCTTCGCATGCAGTGCGATGCTCCCCGCATTGGCCGCATCGATGCAGCCGACCAGCACGTGTGCTTCCGCTTCCCGCGCGCGCCGGACGACTTCGCGCAGCAGCACTTCGCCAAGCCCGCGGCCACGCTGGTCGCGATGCACGTACACGCTGTGTTCGACCGTGTACTTGTAGGCGGGAAACGCGCGGAACGTGCCCCAGCTCGCGAAGCCGAGCAGCGTACCCGACGCGTCGACCGCGCCGATGACCGGGAAGCCGCCTGCGCGTTTCGCCGCGAACCACGCGACCATCGCTTCCGGCGGGCGCGGCTTGTAGTCGTACAGCGCGGTCGAGTTCGCGATCGCGTCGTTCAGGATCTCGAGGATGGCCGGCGCATGCTCGGCCTCGCTGCAATCGATCAGGCGCACGTCGTCGCGCTGTTTCGGGGAATTCATACGGACTCCTGTGGGCAGTAAGTGGGTCGCGCGCACGGCTGCTGCGACGACGCGTTCATCAGGGGTTGCGCACGCCGGCGGCGGACGCATCGCAGATCACGACGACATAACGCGCGGCGTGCGGCGACGGATTGCTGAAAATCAGCGGCTGGTCGAGCCGCATGGCCAGGCAGTCGCCTTCGTGAAGTTCGTGAAGGGTTTCGCCGAGCGTGACGTCGACGCGGCCGCTGATGATCCACACCTGCTGATGCAACGCGCTTTCGCGTCCGCCACTGTCGTACGCGACGCGCGCACCGGGCGGGAAATCCACCTCGACGAGCTGGATCGGCGACGGCCAGCCAGCCGGGGAGAGGTTGCGGCGCACATAACCGGACGCCGGATCCCGCCATTCGGCCTGCTGCGCGCGGCGTGCCAGCGGCTGCGCGGGCGCGTCGTCCTGGTCGCCGGCGAACAGCCCGGCCAGCGACACGCCGAGCCCGGCTGCCAGCTTGTCGAGCACGACGGCCGTCGGGCTGGCCGATGCACGTTCGATGAGCGAGATCATCGAACGGCTGACGCCGGAGCGCGCAGCCAGCACATCGAGCGTGTAGCCTCGCACGGTGCGCAGGTCGCGCACGCGCCGGGCGATGCGTTCGTTGATGCCGGTGTCGTCGGCCGCGGCGGTGACGGATTCTTTCATGGTGGATTTATTTTCCAGCAAACTGGAATTCGGTGTCAACGCCGGTGACGGGCCGGCAGCCGGCCGACGGCTCGACCGAATCCGCATGGCTTGCCCGCCAGCCGACCGCAGCGTAATATACGAATCGACTACGTTTCGTTTAATTGGGGATATATGGGCATCATCAAGATTTCCGAGCACATGCACGAGCGGCTGCGCTCGACCAGCACGGCGCTGAGCCGCTCGATCAACGCACAGGCCGAGCACTGGCTGCGCGTCGGGATGCTGGCGGAACTCAATCCGGCGCTGTCCTACGGCGACATCTGCCGGATGCTGATCGAGGCCGAAGCACGGGGCGGCGACGCGGGGCCGGCGGAACCGGTCGAACACGGCATCGAGCAGGTGGCGTAATGGCGAAGCGAGAAATCCCGATCCGCGGCATGGCGGAAATCGCGAAGTCGCGCGAAGCCGCGAAGCTGGCGTCGCAGGTACTGACGATGATCACCGAGCACGTGAAGCCGGGCGTCACCACCGACGAACTGGACGCACGCTGCCGCGAATACATCGTCGACGTGCTCGGCGCGATCCCGGCGAACATCGGTTACCACGGTTATCCGAAGACGCTGTGCACGTCGGTCAACCACGTGGTGTGTCACGGTATCCCGACGTCGCGGCCTTTGCGCGACGGCGACATCGTGAACCTCGACATCGCGGTGATCAAGGACGGCTGGTTTGGCGATACGAGCCGCATGTATTTCGTCGGCGAACCGAACGAACTCGCGCGGCGCCTCGTCGCGACGACCTATGAGGCGATGCATGCGGGCATCCGCGCGGTACGTCCGGGTGCCACGCTCGGCGACGTCGGCTACGCGATCCAGCAGGTCGCGCATCGCGAAGGATTCAGCGTGGTTCGCGAGTACTGCGGGCACGGCATCGGCGACGTCTATCACGACGAGCCGCAGGTGCTTCACTACGGCCGCCCGGGCACGGGCGTACCGCTGCGGCCGGGGATGATCTTCACGATCGAGCCGATGCTCAACGCGGGCAAGCGCGACACGCGCATGCTGGCGGACGGTTGGACGGTCGTCACGAAGGACCATTCGCTGTCGGCCCAATGGGAGCACATGGTCGTGGTGACGGAAACGGGCTTCGAGGTGCTGACCGAGGATGTGAAGCCGCAAGCGTCCCCGGCGCTGTCCGGCACGCACGCTGCCTGACGTGTAAAGTGCGCCGCGAAGGGCGGGGCGGCGGCACAGTGAAACGGGCTCCTTTGCGGAGCCCGTTTCGTTCGAGGTCATGCGGCGAGATTCATGCGTGAACGCGGCTCAGCCGCCGCTCAACCGCGCGCCTTCTGCCATGCGGATTCGACGAATACGCGGCAGAGCGCCTCCATCCCCTGGCGGTCTTCTTCGTCGAAGCGCGCGGCGACCGGGCTGTCGACGTCCCACACGCCGATCAGCGTGCCGTCGCCGGCCACCAGCGGCACGACGATTTCCGATTCCGACGCGGCGTCGCACGCGATATGGCCGGGGAAGTCGTGCACGTCGCGCACGACCTGCGTCTCGCGCGTCTGCGCAGCCGTGCCGCACACGCCCTTGCCGAGCGCGATCCGCACGCAGGCGGGCTTGCCCTGGAACGGCCCGACCACGAGCTCCGTCCCGTCGAAGAAGTAGAAGCCGGCCCAGTTGAGGCGGTCGAGCGAGTGGTAGACCAGCGCGGCGAAGTTGGCCGCGTTCGCGGTCAGGTCGCGTTCGGATTCGACGAGCGCGCGTGCTTGCTCGACGAGCGTCGCGTATTGATCGGCCTTGGAGGCGTTGGGGTCGTTGGACAGCGTGAACATGGCGGAAAAGCGATCAGGGTTGTGGAATGCGCGATGCGCGTACCGCAGTCTACGGCACGCGCGCACGGTTTGCAGCGCGCGGTTGCGCGCGACACGGCAAGCTCAGTCGGGTTCGAGTTCGGCAAACCGCGCGGCCAGAAAATCGAGCAGCGCGCGCACCGCAGGCAGCAACCCCCGGCGCGACGCGAACACCGCATGCACGATCTCGCGGCGCGGTGCCCAGTCGGGCAGCACGGTTACCAGCGCGCCGCGCGCGACCTCGTCGCGCACCATCATCGTCGGCAACTGCACGATGCCGACTCCCGCGACGGCCGCCGCGCGCAACGCGAGCATGCCGCCGGTCACAAAGCGCGGCAGGTGGTGGATTTCCGCATGCGCGCCGTCGGGCCCGCGCAGCCGCCACACGTGCGTGGACTGCGGGACGCCGTGATCGAGGCTCGGCAGGCGCGCGAGATCGGCGGGAACGGCCGGTGCGCCATGCTCGCGCAGCAGCGCGGGGCTCGCGACGAGGCACTGGCCGCGCTCGGCCAGCACGCGCAGCGCGAGATCGCTGTCCTCGAGCGGCGGCGGGCGTACGCGGATCGCGACGTCGATCCCTTCGCCGACCACGTCGACGCGCCGGTTGGTCGCTTCCAGATGAATCTCGACGCGCGGGCACGCGACCATGAACGCGGCGATCATCTCGCCGACGAGCGAATCGAGCAGCACGATCGGGCAACTGACGCGCACGATGCCCCGCGGCTCCTCGTGCAGCAGCGCGATCGCCTCGTCGGCCGCATCGGCCTCGACGAGCATCGCGCGGCAATGCGCGTAGTAGGTCTGGCCGACATCGGTAACGGTGAAGCGGCGCGTCGAGCGCTGGATCAGCCGCATCCCGAGCCGCGCCTCGAGCAGCGCGATGCGGCGGCTCAGCTTCGATTTCGGCATGTCCAGCGCACGCCCGGCCGGTGCGAAGCCGCCGTGTTCGACGACCTGCACGAAATAATAGAGATCGTTCAGATCCCGCGCTTTATCGTTCATGAAATGGAACGCTGAGTGCGATTTTGGCAGTCTACCGGATCGATCGTTCCACCTCTATATTCCTCTCCAGGATGCGAAACACGTGTTTCGCCGCAATTCGGAGAAGGCAATGAAGAAGATCCAGGGTGTGTACAGTGCGCCGCGCGGCCATTGGGTCGGCGACGGTTTCCCGGTGCGTTCGATGTTCAGCTACCAGTCTCACGGCGCGCATCTGAGCCCGTTCCTGCTGCTCGACTACGCCGGCCCGGCCACGTTCGAGCCGGGCTCGGCCTCGGCGCCGCGCGGTGTCGGCCAGCATCCGCACCGCGGGTTCGAGACGGTGACGATCGTCTATGACGGCGAGGTCGCGCACCGCGACTCGACCGGCGCGGGCGGCGTGATCGGCCCGGGTGACGTGCAGTGGATGACGGCCGCGAGCGGGATCCTGCACGAGGAATTCCACTCGGAAGGGTTCACGAAGCGTGGCGGCCCGCTCGAGATGGTCCAGCTGTGGGTGAACCTGCCCGCCAGGGACAAGATGGGGGCGCCCGGCTACCAGACGCTGCTGGATGCCGACATCCCCGTGGTCGAGCTGCCGGACGGCGCTGGGCGTGCGCGGATCATCGCGGGCGAGCTCGACGGGCGGCGCGGCCCGGCCCGCACGCATACGCCGATCGACGTATGGGACGTGCGGCTCGTGGCCGGCGGCCATGCGCGGTTCCCGGTCGCCGAAGGGCGCACGCTCGCGGTGGTCGTGCTGAGCGGTACCGTGCAGGTGAACGGCGAGACGGTCGCCCGCGAAGCGCAGTTCGTGCAGCTCGGCCGCGACGGCAGCGACGTCGAGATCGAAGCGAACGGCGACGCAAAGCTGCTGATCCTGAGCGGCGAACCGATCGACGAGCCGGTCGTCGGGTATGGGCCGTTCGTGATGAACTCGCAAGCGGAGATCCGCACCGCGATCGAGGACTTCAACAACGGCCGTTTCGGCCAGATGCCGGTATGACGGACAGGCCCCGCGTTATGCGGGGCCTTTTTTCGGGTGCGTGCGGCCGGTCGCGCGGCGCGTGCGCTTCGGGGCATAATCGACGGTTGCCGCGCGCCGGCCGGCGCGCCCGAATCAGGACCGACCATGAACGCATCCGCCGCATCCCCGAGCGCCGCCGATCTCGACTGGCGCTGGAAATCCTTCGACGCGCTGACGGCGCGCGAAGTCTATTCGATCCTCGAAGCCCGCAGCGCCGTGTTCGTCGTCGAGCAGAACTGCGTGTATCGCGACATCGACGACGCGGACCAGGCCGCCTGGCATCTGGCCGCATTCGATCCGGCCGGGCGCCTCGCCGGCTATCTGCGCGTGCTGTTGCCGGATGCGCAGAACACCGATGTCCGCATCGGCCGCGTGCTGACGACCGCCGCGTTTCGCGGCGCCGGCCTGGGCAACGGGCTGCTGTCGCGCGCCCTTGAGCATATTCGCGCGCAGTGGCCGGATACGCCGGTGAGCCTGCATGCGCAGGCCCACTTGCAGCGCTTTTACGGGGCATTCGGCTTCACGCCGAGTTCGGACGTGCACGACGAGGACGGCATCCCGCACGTGTGGATGAGCAGCGCGCGCGCGTAATGCGCGCCGCGCCGCGCGGCAGTCAGTGCGCGGCGCGCGCGACCGACGGCGCGTCCGCGCGTTGCGCGGCCCGTTCGCCGATCAGGCGGCCGCGGGCGGACAGCCGCAGCCAGTGCCGCAGCGCGATCAGCGCGCCGATCACGCTCATCATCGAGCCAGGAATCCACAGCAGCAGGCCGCCGATCTGCTGGTCGCGCAGCGGGCTCAGCCACGTGAACGCGCGGCCGCAGATCGAATAGATCGGATACAGCTCGTGCGGCGTGAAGAAGATCAGCGCGCCGAGTGCGATCTGCGGCGGGATCGCCGCGACGACGATCAGGATCCGGCGGCCCGGCGACAGCCGGGCAGGCGGCGCGGGGCGCGGATCGACGACGAGCCACCAGAACAGCAGCCCGTCGATCACCATGCTCCAGTTCATCACGCGATAGAGACGCCAGTCGAGCATCGCGATGAAGTGGATCGGCGACAGCAGCCAGAAATAGATCAGCCCGACGAACAGCACGACCGCGACGACGGGATGGAATACCACGTCGAGCGTCGCGCGCACGGGCGCCCACGCGAGGGCGGGGCGCACGAAGCGCTGCCGCCAGCGAAACGGGATGCCCGCGCGAATCGCCGCGCCCGGATAGGACAGCGCGATGAAGAACGGCCCGAGGTGGTGCAGCACGAGGTGCTGCGCGCGGTGCAGGAAGAACTCGTGCTCGAAGAAATAGTCGAGCCGCGTATGCAGTGCGATGTAGAGCGCCGTCAGCCCGAACCAGAACGAGAACTGCCGCAGCGGCGACACCTTCGCCTTCTTCACGCCGCGCGCGAACAGCACGGCAGCGGTGAGCACCGCGATCACCACGGTCGGCGACGGTTCCCACGGATCGAGCCAGTACAGGAGGTTCATCGCGCGCGTATCACTTCGCCTGGGCCGGCGATTTCACGGCGAACGGCGCATCGACCGTTTCGCCGTCGGAGAATTTCAGGCGCAGGTGCACGGTGTCGCCCGGCTTGATCGCGTGCTTCGGCTCCTCGAGCATGAAGTGGTAGCCGCCCGGCGCGATGTCGACCTTGCCGCGTGCGGGGATCGTCAGCTTGTCGACCATTTCCATCTTCTGCGTCGAGCCGTTCGAGACGGTCTGGTGCAGCATCGCCATCCCGTAGTCGGGGCTGTCGACGTCGACGAGATCGACCGGCTTGTCGCCCGTGTTCACGATCGTCACGTAGCCGCCGGCCGGCAGCTTGTTCGGCAGCCAGCGCACCCATGCGTTCTGCGCGGTGATCGCACCGGCGGCATAGGCGTGGGTGCCGGCGCACAGCGCGGCGAGGAGGGCGAGCGTCTTGAGTGTCGTCTTCGTCTTCATGTCGTGAGAGGAATTCAGGTGGTGGAGGCGGTGTCGATGATCCGGCGCACATCGGCGGCGATGGCGTCGGGCGAGTCGCGGTCAGTTGCAAGCAGGCGGGCGCGGCCGGTCGCGTCGAAGATGTAGACGGCCGAGCTGTGCGTGACTTCGTAGCCGCCGGACGGATCGCGCTGTTCCATCTGGTACGCGACGCGATAGCGCTTCGCGAGCGATTCTATCTGGCGGTCGGTGCCGGTCAGGCCGCGCGCATGCGCGGCGTCGAACGCGGCGACATACGATTGCATCGCCTGCGGCGTGTCGCGTGCAGGATCGACCGAGACGAACAGGATGCGCACGTCGTTGGCCTGCGGGCCGAGCTTCGCCAGCACTTCCATCAGCCGTGCCATCGTTTCGGGGCAGACGTCGGGGCAGTGCGTGTAGCCGAAGTAGACGAGCGCGACCTGGCCGTGGAACGCATCGGCGTCGACGGGATGGCCGTCGCCGCCCGTCAGCGTGAACGACAGGTCGGGCAGGTGGCCGGTGACGTTGGTCAGGTTCCAGCGCGGCTCGTCGTGCGTGCACGCGGCGAGCGCCACGGCGGCGGCGAAGGCCGCGGCCGTGCGGATGAAGCGGGAGAAGCGCCGGTGCGGCGCTGGGCGGGCAGACGACATCCTGGGGCTCGATCGGACGGAAAGGTGACCGGCCGGCGCGATGCCAGGCGTCGCGCGGCAGGCGGTTGCGACTGTAGCGCAATTCGCGCGCCCGCGTCCTTTCGAAACCCGTACGGGGCGGACGAGCGGGGCAATATGTCGCAGTTGACGCAATCGGCGGCGCGCGGCTGGCGATGCGCCGGTTTCGCCCATCTCGGTGCGCAGGCGCGGTAAGATGCGCACAATTCCATTCGCGCAGCGGCGGTGCGGCGTTTGCCGGCCGGCCCTCAGACTATCGAATCGATGCAATCCGTTCCGGCTTCCCTGTCCCTGACCGATACCGCGTTCTTCTTCGACTTCGACGGCACGCTCGTCGAACTGGCGCCGACGCCCGACAGCATTCACGTTCCGCCGTCGCTGCTGACGCTGCTCGACGAGCTGCGGCACCGCTCGCACGGTGCGGTCGCGGTCGTGTCCGGGCGCGGTATCGACAACCTCGACGCGTTCCTCAAGATGCCCGGCCTGCCGATCGCAGGCCTGCACGGCGCGGAGCGCCGCGATGCGAACGGCGACACGCAGCGCATCGGCTTCAACGACGAACGTCTGCTGCGCATCGAGCGCGAGCTGGCGGCCGTCGTCGACCGTCATCCGGGCATGCTGCTCGAAATCAAGGGTGCGGCCGTTGCGCTGCATTACCGCAACGCGCCCGAGCGCGAGGCGGCTGCGCGCGCGGCCACCGAGCGCCTCGTCGCCGACTACGCCGATGCGTATGTGCTGCAGCCCGGCAAGATGGTGTTCGAGATCAAGCCGAAGGGTGTCGACAAGGGGCGCGCGCTGGCCGCGTTCCTCGACGAGCCGCCGTTCGCGGGCCGCGTGCCGCTGTTCGCGGGCGACGACCTGACCGACGAGAAGGGCTTCGCGGTGGTCAACGCGCGCGGCGGCCTGTCGATCAAGGTCGGCGCGGGCGAGACGTCCGCCCGCATGCGGCTCGATTCGGTCGACGCGCTGCATGAGCAGATCGCGCACTGGCTCGGTGCGGGGCAGCCGCACGCATGAGTCGCCTCATCATCGTTTCAAACCGCGTCGCACCGATATCGGAAGGCGAACCGGCGGCAGGCGGCCTCGCGATCGGTGTCTATGATGCGCTGAAGGAGACGGGCGGCATGTGGTTCGGCTGGAGCGGCGAGGTTGTCGCGTCCGGCGCGCCGCAGATTCGCGTCGAGGAGCACGGGCCGGTCACGTTCGCGACCATCGGCCTGTCGCGGCGCGACTACGACCAGTATTACCGCGGCTTCTCGAACGCGACGCTGTGGCCCGCGTTTCACTACCGCACCGACCTGATCCAGTACGACCGTCACGAGTTCGAAGGCTACAGCCGCGTGAACGTGTGGCTCGCGCAGCAGCTCGTGCCGCTGCTGCAGGACGACGATGTGATCTGGGTGCACGACTATCACCTGATACCGTTCGCGCGCGCGCTGCGTGCGGCCGGCGTGAAGAACCGCATCGGCTTCTTCCTGCACATCCCGTTTCCCGCCGCGCAGGTGCTCGTCAACGTGCCGCCGCATCGCGACCTGGTCGAGTCGCTGTGCGCGTTCGACCTGCTCGGTTTCCAGACCGAACCCGACCTGCGCGCATTCTGCGATTACGTCGAATCCGAAGCGGACGGCGTGATCGAGCGCGACGGCCGCCTGGTGACGGTGCGCGCATTCGGCCGGACGCTGCGCGCGGCCGCGTATCCGATCGGCGTGCATCCGGACGAGATCGCGGCGCTCGCGCAGGCCGGCGAGCACGGCAAGGCGGTGCGCACGCTCGCGGCGTCGCTGCGTGGCCGCAAGCTGATCATGAGCGTCGACCGGCTCGATTACTCGAAGGGACTCGTCGAGCGCTTCCGCGCGTTCGAGAAGCTGCTCGAGCACGAGCCGTCGCATCGCAATCGCGTGTCGTTCCTGCAGATCGCGCCGTCGACGCGAGCGGAGCTGCGCGCGTACCAGGACATCCGCCTGCAGCTCGAAGGAGAGTCGGGGCGCATCAACGGACGCTTCGCCGAGCTCGACTGGGCACCGATCCTCTATATCCATCGCCAGTACGACCGCCAGCTGCTCGCGGCGCTGTACCGGCTCGCGCGGGTCGGCTACGTGACACCGTTGCGCGACGGGATGAACCTCGTCGCGAAGGAGTACGTATCCGCGCAGGATCCGGACGATCCGGGCGTGCTCGTGCTGTCGCGCTTCGCGGGCGCCGCGCGCGAGCTGACGGGGGCGCTGATCGTCAATCCGATCGATATCGACGGGATGGCCGATGCGTTGTCGCAGGCGCTGACGATGCCGCTCGCCGAGCGTCGCGCGCGTTATACCGACATGATCGCGCAGCTTCGCGAGAACAACGTGTCGGTGTGGCGCGACAACTTCCTGCGCGATCTGCAGCACGCGTAACCGACACCTCCCGCCGGAAATGAAAAAGCCGCAGTGCTGCTCGCACTGCGGCTTTTTTGCTGGCTGCGGGCCGGTGCTTCAGGCCACGCGTTCGCCGGTCGGCGTGCTGCCGTCGGGCGCCGCGTGATGGCGGCCGTGCTGCTTCGCGAGCAGGTCGCGGTACAGGCCGGGGCGGTTGCGCAGCACGTCGGGCGGCCCGTCGTCGATGACCTTGCCGTTGTTCATCACGATGATCCGGTCGAAGTTGCGCAGCGTCGACAGGCGGTGCGCGATCGCGATCACCGTGCGACCGACCATCAGGCGGTCGAGCGCGCTCTGGATCGCTTCCTCGGATGCGCTGTCGAGCGCGGACGTCGCTTCGTCGAGCAGCAGGATCGGCGCGTTCTTCAGGATCGCGCGCGCAATCGCGATGCGCTGGCGCTGGCCGCCCGACAGCTTGACGCCGCGGTCGCCGACGATCGTGTCATAGCCTTCCGGCATCGCTTCGATGAACTCCGCGCAGCGCGCGTCGCGCGCGGCCGCGAGCACTTCGTCGCGGGTCGCTTCGGGGCGGCCGTACGCGATGTTGTCGTAGATCGTCCGGTGCAGCAGCGAGATGTCCTGCGGCACGAGCGCGATCGCGTGGCGCAGGCTGTCCTGCGTGATCGACTTCACGTCCTGGCCGTCCACCTGCACGACGCCGTCCTGCGTGTCGTAGAAGCGCTGCAGCAGCGCGAGCACGGTCGACTTGCCGGCGCCCGACTTGCCGATCAGGCCGACGCGCTGGCCCGGCTCGATATGGAGATCGAAGTGGTCGAGGATCGCGCGGCGGTGCGGATACGCGAACGTCACGCGCTCGAAGTCGACGCGGCCGCCCTTGGCCGACAGCGGCTGGGCGTCCGAACGATCGGGCATCCCGTGCGGCTCGAGCAACGTCTTGACGGCTTCGGACAGGCGCGCGACGTGCTGGGTGACGTCGACGAGCGCGACCGCGAGGTCGCGCGTGCCGTGCAGGATCGTGAAGCCGAGCGAGCTGACGAGCACGATGTCGCCGGACGTCGCGCGGCCCTGGTCCCACAGCCACAGCGCCCAGCCGAGCAGGCCGGCGGACAGCATCGCGGTGATCACCGCGTGCAGCAGGCGCAGCTTTTCGAGATAGAGCAGGCTTTGCTGGCGCGCATCCATCTCGGCCTTGACCGTTGCGCCGAAGCGCTTCTGTTCGCGCAGCGTCATCCCGAACGCACGCACGAGGCCCATGTTGCCGATCACGTCGACGAGTTCGCCGTCGACCGCGGCGGCCTTCGCCGCGAACGCATGGTGGCGGGCCGAGCCGCGCCCGGCGAGCTTGAACAGGATCACCGACAGCACGGCCGAACAGCCGAGCAGGCCGGCGGCCATCATCGGATTGACGACGATGATCATCAGGATCGCGCCCATCACCGCGATGCACGGCGGCAGCACGTTCCACGCCATCGTGTTCTCCGACGTGTAGACGGCGTTCGACGTGGCCGTGATGCGGCTCGCGAGCGTGCCCGGCTGCTTTTCGGAGTAGTAGGTCGGCGAATGGCCGATCAGGTACTGGAACAGGTCGCGCCGCAGGTCGCCGGTGACCGCGACGAACGTATGCGCGGCGACCCAGCCGCCGACACGCCACAGCAGGTTGTCGGCCGCGATCAGCCCGACGAGCAGCGCGAATGCGCTCCACAGCGGGCCGGGGTGATGACGCCCGGTCGCCAGCACGTCGATCAGGTGCTTGATCGCGTATTGCGAGCCGAGCGCGCAGCCGACGGCGGCCAGCACGCTGCAGAGCACGATCAGGTGGGCAACGGGATGCAGGCGGATGTAGCGGAACAGGAACGCGATCGGCCGGTGCGCGTAGCTCGACAGCTTCGCGTTGTGGGCGTTGCGCTGGGCAGGGGTGAGAGATTCCAAAATATGCGTGCGGTGATTCGGTGATTGAGCGTTGCGGCGGGATCGCTTGCCGGCGTTCGCCCGGACTGAATAATCCGGCATTGTAAACAAGGCCGTGCGCTGCGCTGCGCGAATCTTGCCTCGGCCAGGGGTGCTCGATCGATTTTGAGATAAAATCCGGCATCCCGTCCTGTCTCATGTGCCGGAATCACGCTGCCGGCAGTCACGGGGGCAAGGAATGCCAAAAGGGCCTTCCACTCTAGAACGGACGCCCAAGTCCGCGGGTTGCAAAGTGTTGCACCTTTGTAACAAAGTAAAGTGTTTGAAATGTTGTGCGCCGTATCGGGATTAACCCTAGATAATCGGCTCCGGGTTCGATTCCAGGTTTTTTACGAACCCCTGTCAACGGGTCTTCGTTTCAAACGTTCTATGCCTGTCGCGTCGCCGACGCTCCTTGAGCAGCGCGGGTTTGACGCCCCCGGCAGGCTGATTCGTCCGACTTTTCGGGCGAAATGCATCCAGCCCGGACCGCCGGCAGGTTGCCGACCCATACCTGGTTTTTAGCCGATTTTTTAGGAGTTACGCATGCGAATCGCCCAAATCGCTCCGTTGCACGAAGCGGTGCCCCCGAAACTGTACGGTGGTACCGAGCGAGTGGTGTCCTACCTCACCGAAGCACTTGTCGAGATGGGGCATGACGTTACGCTCTTCGCGAGCGGCGATTCGCAAACCTCCGCGAAGCTCGAAGCGTGCTGGCCGCAGGCGCTGCGCCTCGACCCGACGATCCGTGACGTGATGGCCCCGCACATGCTGCTCCTCGAGCAGGTGCGCCGCCGCGCGGAAGAGTTCGACGTCCTGCACTGCCACATCGACTACTACCCGTTCTCGCTGTTCTCGCGCCAGCCGGTCCCGCATCTGACGACGATGCACGGCCGTCTCGACCTGCCGGAACTGCAGCCGATCTTCAATGCATTCAGCGACGTGCCGGTCGTGTCGATCTCCGACAACCAGCGCATCCCGCTGCCGCAGGCGAACTGGCTGTCGACCGTTTACCACGGCCTGCCGGAAAACCTGCTGACGCCGATCCCGAACGTGAAGCCGAGCTATCTCGCGTTCCTCGGCCGCATCTCGCCGGAGAAGCGCGTCGACACGGCGATCCGCATCGCCGAGCAGGCCGGCCTGCCGATCAAGATCGCCGCGAAGCTCGACAAGGCTGACCGCGCGTACTACGAAGAGAAGATCAAGCCGCTGTTCGCGCTGCCGCACGTCGAGTACATCGGCGAAATCAGCGAAGCCGAAAAGACGGAATTCCTGGGCAACGCGCACGCGCTGCTGTTCCCGATCGACTGGCCGGAGCCCTTCGGCCTGGTGATGATCGAGGCAATGGCCTGCGGCACGCCGGTGATCGCGTTCAAGCGCGGCTCGGTGCCGGAAGTGATCGACAACGGCGTGTCGGGCTTCGTCGTCGAAGACGAACTGTCGGCCGTCGCGGCGCTCAAGCGCCTCGATACGCTGCCGCGCGAGAAGGTTCGCGCCGCGTTCGAAGCACGCTTCTCGTCGAAGGTGATGGCGCAGAACTACGTGAAGGGCTACGAGGAACTGCTGCGCCAGAAGCGTCGCACGGTGCTCCGCGAAGTCAACGCAGGCTGATTGCGGGCCGCCGCCTGGCGGCGCGCGGCTTGCCAACGACGCCCCGTCCGGGTTTCCGGCGGGGCGTTGTCACATCCGCGGCGCGGATCTGTTGTATTCTCGCCGCGCCCGACGCCGCGAACGGCCCCCGAAGCGGGCCGCCATAGCATCCAGTCGTCTGTCCAGACGGTAATGTCCCTATAATGGCCGTGCCGTGAAATCCGGCCCCGCACGAATATCCAGAGGAGAGCAGTCTTGGCGAGAACGAAATCCACGCGCGCAGCGCCGGCCCCCGGCGCCGGTGTCATCTTCGCGTTGCGTGCGATCGGTCTCGTGCTGCTCGCGCGCTGGCTGTTCTCGATGTCCCAGATGGGCTATCGCTCGTCGCTGTCCGCGATGGTGTCGTCGCCCTGGGCGTTCGTCTACCTCCTGCTGATCTTCCTGCTGCTCGCGCTGCCGGGTGCCGTCGCGCGCGCCGAGCGGCCGTTCCATCCGCTGCCGCAGTGGCTGCGCCAGGCGCTGCGCGTCTTCGCGCTGATCGGTTTCCTGTTCGCGGTCTGGTCGATCGGCATGTTCGTCTGGGTGGATGGCTGGCGCCTCGCGCTGCATGCCGTGACGGCGACCAACGGCTGGCTCGTTGCCGCCCCGGCGCTTTATGCGGCGATCGTCTGGATCTGCCGCCCGCGGCCGCTGTGGCGGACCAACGTGGCGGCCCGCCGCTTCGCGGTCGGCCGTTATGCGATTTCGCTCGACGTGCTGACGCGCACCGCGATCGTCTGGATGGAAAGCCGCAAGGTCGGCCAGTACGACGCGCGCGAACTGTCGGTGCGCTGGCCCGGCCGTACGGCGCCTGCCGCCGGCGAAGGGGCGACGGGCGGACAGCCCTCGGTCGTGCCGCCGCGCCGCGGCGGCCTGTTCAATCGACCGAAGGTCGAGCTGCTGTGGGATTCGCCGGCGGCCGTCGGCCATAACCGGCAGATCGTCATGCGCGCGCCGCTCGCGACCGAAGGCGATCGCGTCGCGGTGCTCGCGCTCGACGCCGCGCTCAAACAGATCGTCTGACAAGTCCCGCGCACGGCGTGCGGGCGCGGGGGATTGGGGCGGACGGCCAGGAATGGCCGGACAGGTGCGGCCGGCCAAGTCCGGCCGAGTCTCGATCTGGCCGGCCGGATTCCCATCGCCATCCCGATCGGGATCCTGTCCCACACTAGCCGCGTTTTCCGCCAGACACCCGCCAGCTGGGCCTCGCCGCTCCTGTCGAGCCCTGCCCGGCCGGGCGATTCAGTCGCCCGGTCCGTTCCGCGCTCAGCGCACGAGGCAGGGGCGCTTGTTGTTGAAAGTCCACCCCGGAATCAGGTACTGCATCGCCGCCGCGTCGTCGCGGGCACCGAGCCCCTGCTGCTTGTACAACTCATGCGCGACCGCGACGGCATCCATGTCGATATCGATGCCGAGACCCGGCCGCTTCGGCACGTCTACCAGCCCGTTCTCGATCTTCAGCGGCTCGCGCGTCAGGCGCTCGCCGTCCTGCCAGATCCAGTGCGTGTCGATCGCGGTGACCTGGCCCGGTGCGGCGGCCGCGACATGCGTGAACATCGCGAGCGACACGTCGAAGTGGTTGTTCGAGTGCGAGCCCCACGTGAGGCCCCAGTCGCGACACATCTGCGCGACGCGTACCGAACCCTGCATCGTCCAGAAGTGCGGATCGGCGAGCGGAATGTCGACGGCCTGCAACTGCACCGCGTGGCCCATCTGCCGCCAGTCGGTCGCAATCATGTTGGTTGCCGTCGGCAGCCCCGTCGCGCGGCGGAATTCGGCCATCACCTCGCGGCCCGAGTAGCCGTTCTCGGCGCCGCACGGATCTTCCGCGTAGGCGAGCACGTGATGCTGGTCGCGACACAGTCGCACGGCCTCGTCGAGCGACCATGCGCCGTTCGGGTCGAGCGTCACGCGCGCGTCGGGGAAGCGCTCGGCGAGCGCCGTCACGGCCTCGATCTCGCTCGCACCTTCGAATACGCCGCCCTTCAGCTTGAAGTCGTTGAAGCCGTAGCGCGCATGCGCGGCTTCGGCGAGCCGCACGACGGCCTCGGGCGTCAGCGCGGCTGCGTCGCGCACACGCGTCCAGTCGTCGGTCGCGCCGCTGCCGTCGCGGTAGGGCAGCGCGGTCTTCGTTCGATCGCCGACGTAGAACAGGTAGCCGAGCATTTCGACGCGCTCGCGCTGCTGGCCTTCGCCGAGCAGCGCGGCGACCGGCACGCCGAGATGCTGGCCCAGCAGGTCGAGCAGCGCGGCCTCGAGCGCGGTGACCGCGTGGATCGTCGTGCGCAGGTCGAAGGTCTGCAGACCGCGGCCGCTCGCGTCGCGGTCGGCGAAGGTGCGCCGCACGTCGTTGAGCACCGCATGGTAATTGCCGACCGGCTGGCCGACGACGAGCGCACGCGCATCGTCGAGCGTGCGGCGGATGCTTTCGCCGCCGGGCACTTCGCCGACGCCGGTCCGGCCCGCGCTGTCCTTCAGGATCACGAGGTTGCGGGTGAAGAACGGGCCGTGTGCGCCGCTCAGGTTGAGCAGCATGCTGTCGTGGCCGGCGACCGGAATCGCTTGCAGGTCGACGATGCGCGGCGTGTCGTGGGAGGGCGAGGCAGTGACGGCGTTCATGGGCGGCGATGGCAGAAGGGTGGGCAATGCCGTGCGGCAAAAGCTTTGCCGCGCGCGGCAGGAGGTGCGATCATTCGACAACCGACGTGCGCGGCGCGCAAGCCCCCGCAGGTCGACGCAACCCGGAACGGGGTGGGAGCGACAACCTGACCAGCGGAGCGCAGAACGCGAAAGCTGGCTGATCGTAAGGCATGGGACCAGGCAGTGCCGGCGTGCGCGCTTGAGTCGACAGGAGATCCGTGTTTTGATCATCAGTCGTCGGATGACTTGTGACGCAGTATAATGAATCATCGGCTTTCGCTCAAACCCCGCGTAAACCCTCGGCTCACATTACGATCATTCAAAAAGGAACCGGCCTCATGTCCGTGCCTACGCTTCCCGCAGCGCCGCGCCGTCGCGCACGCAGCCTCGCACAAGATGTCGTCGACGCGCTGACCGCGCAGATCGAAAACGGCACGCTGCGTCCCGGCGACAAGCTGCCGACCGAAACCGAAGTCATGGCGGCGCAGGGCGTGAGCCGTACGGTCGTGCGCGAGGCCATCTCGCGGATGCAGGCGAGCGGCCTGATCGAGACGCGCCACGGCATCGGCAGCTTCGTGCTGGAGCCGTCGCGCCGCCAGACGCTCGGGATCGACCCGGCGACGATCACGACGCTGCGCGACGTGCTCGCGGTGCTGGAACTGCGCATCAGCCTCGAGAGCGAATGCGCGAGCCTCGCCGCGCAGCGCGCGAACGATACCGACCTCGTCGCGCTGCGGCGCGCGCTCGACGCGATCGCAACGGGGGCGGGCGGCGGCCGCGACACGGCGCAGCTCGATTTCCAGTTCCACCTGCAGATCGCGCAATCCACCGGCAACCGCTATTTCGTCGACATCATGACGCAGCTCGGCACGTCGATCATCCCGCGTACGCGCGTGAATTCGGCCCGCTTTGCCGGTGACGATCTGGAGCGGTACGTCGGCCGGCTGAACCACGAACACGAGGACATCTACGAGGCAATCGCGCGCCACGACCCGGAGGCCGCGCGCGCCGCGATGCGCACGCACCTCACCAACAGCCGCGAGCGGCTGCGCCGCGCGCACGAGGCGGCCGAGGCCGAGCGCGACACGCAGGCCGGCTGATGCGCCGGGCGGTGCGCCCGCCCGGTCGAATTGCGTCAACATCAGTCGTCATACGAGATCGATATCCGTTCATCGATCTCCGCGGCCGGGCGGCCTGTCCGCCGCCGGCCGCCGGCACCGCCGATCAGCCTCCCTTCGTCGTGATCGTCTTCCACGCGCCGCTCTTCACCTGGTACAGCGTCGACATCCCGCTCTTCAGCGAACCGTCGCTCGCGAACGAGATGCGGCCGGTGACGCCTTCGAAGTCGATCTTCTTCAGCGCCGGACGGTAGACCTTCGGGTCGGTCGAGCCGGCCGCCTGCATCGCCTTGATCGCCGCCCACGCGGCGTCGTAGCCGAACTGCGCGTACGACAGCACGTCGACGCCGAAGCGCTTCTTGAAACGCTGCTCGAAATCCTTCCCTTGCGGCAGCTCGTCGAGCGGCCGGCCGTATTCCCATGCCATCGCGCCTTCGGCGGCCGGGCCCGCGATCTTGATGAACTCGTTGTCCTTCACGCCGCCGCCGCCGACGAACTGCGCGTTCAGCCCGAGCTGTCGCATCTGCTTGATGAAGTTCGCGGCGAGCGAATCGAGGCCGCCGAAGAAGATCAGGTCGGGATTCTTGGCCTTCAGGCTCGTGATCTGCGCGCGAAAGTCGACCGCCTGGTTGCTGGTGAATTCGCGGCCGATGAGGTTCCCGCCGGCGGCCTTCACGGCCTTCTCGAACTCGTCGGCCTCGCCCTGGCCGAACGCGGTGCGGTCGTCGATGATCGCGATGCGCTTCGCCTTCGTCACGTCGACCGCGTACTTGCCCGCGTTGCCGGCGTTCTGGCCGTCGGTCGCGATCACCATGAACATGTTCGCCAGCCCGCGCGAGGTGAGCGTCGGGTTGGTCGCCGCCGGATCGATCACCGGGATGCCGGCCTTGTCGTAGACGACCGAGGCCGGAATCGTCGTCCCCGAGTTGAAATGGCCGACCACGACCGACACGTTCTGGTCGACGAGCGCCTGCGCGGCCTGCACGCCGATGCGCGGGTCGGCCTGGTCGTCCTGCACGACGAGGTTGAAGTGCGCGGGCTTGCCGGCGATCTGCACCTTCTGCGCGGCGGCATCGTCGAGCGCGAGCTGCACGCCGTTCTGCAGGTCCTTGCCGTAGCCGGCGTTCACGCCCGTGAGCGGCGCGGCGAAACCGACCTTCACGTCGGTCGTGTCGGCGGCCCGGGCGGCCTGTTGCGAGAGGAGGGCAAGCGCGGATGCAATCGACACCGACAGCAGGGAATGACGGAATTTCATGTTGTTCCTCTTGTTCGATACCTGCGAGTAAGTACCGCACACGCTCGGGATGGCTGAACGCGTGCGACGGGCGGGCGGTTCGACCGCTTCTCGGAATCGGGCGGGGAGGTCGGCATCGTGATCCTCGGAAGAATCTCCCGTCAGGCTCGGCGAAGAGCCCCGATCGTTTCGATATATAGGTCGCCGATATGCGTGGGTCTTGGCAATTTGCCGCGCATTCGATGCGGATTTGCGCATAGCTTCCGCGCGTGCGGAGGCAGCCGGTATCGGGAGTTTCCCGTCGCGAACGGAGCGGGCGGAGAGGAGGGGTGGAGGTGGGGGGAGGCAGCGCGGCCCGCCGGGGCCGCGCTGCCTCACATGAGGCCGTCAGTCGGACAGCGCGTCCGATGCGGCTTCGGCATCGTCGTGCGATGCGTGCGTGCGGATCAGCGGATCGCTGGTGCTCGGGCGCCCCGTCTCGACGTGGCCCGCGAAGCGGCGCAGGAAGCCGAGCAGCCGGCCGTCGCTGACGGTCAGGTCGTACCAGCCGTGGCTGCCGCGCAGATCCCAGTAGTCGTCGATCTGCTGGCCCGGCGCGAGATCGAACGTGCGCGCGCGGCCGTGGCCGTATGCGTTCGTGACCTTGAGCCGCACCGCCTTGTGGCCGCGGTTCATCAGGCGCAGCGTGATGTTGCCGTTCGCGACGTCATAGCCGTAGATCACCTCGGGGTTCACGTTCGCGCTGCCGACGCCGGTCGCGAACGGGCCGCGGAAATGGCAGTAGAAGCCGTTCGGGCCGTACACGTCGAGGTCGTACAGGCCGAGCGACGCCGCGGCGCTCCACGTGTCGGCGATCCGCTTGCCGGCTTCGACGGTGTACGCCCACGGGCCGTCGAGGCGGTTGCGTGACTGCACCTGGAACGCGGCGCCCGCCCGGCCCGTGTTCGCGAAGGTCAGCCGGAACTGGCCGTTGACCGATTCGACGCGGCCGTGCACGAACAGCTCGTAAGGCAGCGCGCGCGCCGGCCGCAGTCCGGCCTCCTGCTTCGGCAGCTTCTGCAGCACCGGCGGCACGGGGATGTAGTCGGGGTGGCGCAGGCGGTCGGGCGGCGCGTAGCCGCTCGTATCCGGCAGCGTCGGCCAGCCGGCGTCGGCCGTCGCGAAATCGAACGCGGCGGTCAGGTCGCCGCATACCGCGCGACGCCACGGCGACACGTTGGCCGCCTTGACCGGGTATTGCGCGCCGAAACGGGCCTCGATGAATTGCAGCAGCGACGTGTGATCGAAGGTCTGCGAGCAGACCCAGCCGCCTTTCGTCCACGGCGACACGACGAGCATCGGCACGCGCGGCCCGAGGCCGTACGGGCCGGCCATGTGCGATGCGTCGCCGGGGAATACCTCGTTGG
The DNA here is from genome assembly GCF_000466765.1 of Burkholderia sp. AU4i. Classification (NCBI taxonomy): domain Bacteria; kingdom Pseudomonadati; phylum Pseudomonadota; class Betaproteobacteria; order Burkholderiales; family Burkholderiaceae; genus Burkholderia; species Burkholderia sp. AU4i. The sequence goes on from NZ_ASSI01000204.1 coordinate 24,847, forward strand.
TCGTCGCGACCGTCGACAGCCCGTTGTCGCGCGACTGCGGCGCGAACGGCGGCTGCACGTGGTCGAAGAAGCCGTCGTTTTCGTCGTACGTGATGAAGAGCGCGGTCTTGCTCCATACGTCCGGATTCGACACGAGCGCCTTCAGCACCTGCTCGATGTACCACGCACCGTAGTTCGCCGGCCAGTTCGGGTGCTCGGAATACGCTTCCGGCGCGCAGATCCACGACACCTGCGGCAGCGTGCCGTTCTTCACGTCCTGCTGCAGGACGTCGAACAGCGTGCCGCCGGCGCTGATGTTGGTGCCGGTGCGCGCCTTGTCGTACAGCGGCGTGCCGGGCAACGCGGTGCGGTACTGGTTGAAGTAGAGCAGCGAGTTGTCGCCGTAGTTGCCGATGTACGGGTTCTGCGTCCAGCCCCACGAGCCGTTCGCGTCGAGCCCCGTGCCGATGTCCTGGTAGATCTTCCACGACACGCCGGCCTGTTCGAGCACCTCCGGATAGGTCGTCCAGCCGTAGCCCTTTTCCTCGTTGCCGAGCACCGGGCCGCCGCCCGTGCCGTCGTTGCCGACGTAGCCCGTCCACATGTAGTAGCGGTTCGGGTCGGTCGAGCTCGGGATCGCGCAGTGGTACGCGTCGCAGATCGTGAACGCGTCGGCGAGCTGGTAGTGGAACGGGATGTCGTCGCGCTTCAGGTACGCCATCGTCGTGGTGCCCTTGTTCGGCACCCACTGGTCGTAGCGGCCCTTGTTCCATGCCGCGTGCATGTCCTGCCAGCCGTGCGGCAGGTCCTGCAGGAACTGCAGGCCGAGCTTGTCCGCGCCCGGATGGAACGGCAGCAGTTCGGCCGGGCCGACCGGCTGGTGGAACACCGACTTGCCGTTCGCGAGGCGCAGCGGGCGCGGGTCACCGAAGCCACGGACACCGCGCATCGTGCCGAAGTAGTGGTCGAACGAGCGGTTCTCCTGCATCAGGATCACGATGTGTTCGATATCGCGGATGGTGCCGGTGCGGCGGTTCGCGGGAATCGCGAGCGCATCGCGGATCACGGGCGGGAACAGGTTCAGCGCGGCGGCACCGGCGGTGCCGGCAGCGACGCGCAGGAAGTCACGACGGTTCGATCGGGTCATGGTCGTTATCGTGGGGTAAAGAGGGAGCCGATTGGCGGGACCAGCGGGAACGGCGCACACCGGGTCGCAGGATGCGGCTGCGTTGGTGCGTGCCGCCGCGAGCATAGCGAGGAATCGGTGTCATTCATGTGAAGTCCGGAAACGTTTGCATCCGCATCGAAGCGATATCGACGCAGCGTCGGGGCATATCGCGAACGGTCGTGGTGACGCAGGGGGAGAGCGGGAAAGCGGGACAACAGGAAAGCGGGAAAGCGGGAAAGCGGGAAAGCAGGAAAGCAGGAAAGCAGGAAAGCAGGAAAGCAGGAAAGCAGGACCACGGGACAACGGGACAA
>NZ_ASSI01000205.1:0-36945 GCF_000466765.1 Burkholderia sp. AU4i
TCGACCTACGCGACGTGGTGGATCCGCCAGAGCATCGAGCGGGCGATCATGAACCAGGCCCGCACGGTGCGCCTGCCCGTGCACGTGATCCGCGAACTGAACCAGGTGCTGCGCGCGAAGCGCCACCTCGAAAAGAATTCGATGTCGACGGGCGAGGCGGCCGAGCGCCGCGAAGCCAGCATCGACGACATCGCCTATCTCACCGGCAAGACCGCCGAGGAAGTCACCGACATCCTCGCGCTCAACGAGCACACGGCGTCGCTCGACGCGCCGCTCGACCTCGATCCCGCGAGCAGCCTGCTCGACCTGCTGCCCGACGACCAGAGCCAGTCGCCCGACGCCGAAGTGCAGCATCGCGAACTCGAGACGCTCACTCGCGCGTGGCTGTCGCGGCTGTCCGACAAGCACCGCCACGTGATCGAGCGCCGCTTCGGCCTGAATCACATCGAACCGGCGACGCTCGAGGAGCTGGCCGACGAGATGGGGCTCACGCGCGAGCGCGTGCGCCAGATCCAGCAGGAAGCGCTGGTGCGCCTCAAGCGGTTTTTCGCCTCCAACGGCGTGCGCAAGGACGCCGTTCTGTAACTGATGACTCCGATTCTTGTTTTTGACATCGAGACGATTCCCGATGTCGACGGCATTCGCCGTCTGGAAGACCTGCCCGCGACGCTCGACGATGCCGCGGTGGCCGAACATGCGTTCGCCGCGCGCCGCGAGAAGACCGGTGGCGATTTCCTGCCGCACCACCTGCAGCGCATCGCGGCGATCTCGTGCGTGTTCCGTGACAACAACGGGTTTCGCGTACGCTCGCTCGGCACGCCGCAGGACAACGAAGCCACGCTGATCCAGTCGTTCTACCGCGTGATCGAGAAATACACGCCGCAGCTGGTGTCGTGGAACGGCGGCGGCTTCGATCTGCCTGTGCTCCATTACCGCGCGCTCGTGCACGGCATTCCCGCGACCCGCTACTGGGATCTCGGCGAGGACGACCGCGAATTCAAGTGGAACAACTACATCTCGCGTTACCACTCGCGGCATACCGACCTGATGGATGTGCTCGCGATGTATCAGGCGCGCGCGAACGCGCCGCTCGACGCACTCGCGAAGATGTGCGGCTTTCCGGGCAAGCTCGGGATGGACGGCAGCCAGGTGTGGCCGGCATTCCTGGACGGGCGGATCGAGGAAATCCGCAACTATTGCGAAACCGACGTCGTCAATACCTACCTGCTGTATTGCCGGTTCCAGTTGATGCGCGGCGGCCTGACGCCGAGCGAGTATGCGGACGAGATCCTGCTCGTGAAGAACTCGCTTGCGCAGGAGCCGGCGTCACACTGGGCCGAATACCTCGCCGGCTTCACCGCGTAGCGCGGGTGGGGTGCGCCGAGGCCGGCGCGATCAATCGAGTTCGAGCAGCACCGGCTGGTGATCCGATGCGCGGACGTCGCCGTCGATTTCGCAGCGCATCACGTGCGGCAGCAGCGTATCGGTCACGAATACGAAGTCGCACGCGAGCGGCCCCTCCGACCATTGCGCCGTATCGTAGACACCCGCCGTCGGCGGTGGCGTGCGGCCGGGGTGCCGGGCGACCCATGCGTCGACGAAGCGCGGCGCGTCTGCGATCGGCGCCAGGAATCGACGATAGGCATCGCTGCCGAACGCGCTGTTGAAATCGCCGCAGACGATCGCATCGCACGGCTGGCCGGTCGTGCTGAACGGCCCCTCGGCGGTTTCGGCGGGCGCTGGTCGTGCAGCGTGTGCGCAGGCCTCGCGGTGCCGGTCGCGCAGCGCGTCGACCTGGGCGAGCCGCTGGCGCGCCGAATAGTATTCCAGATGCGTGGTGACCACGCGCAGCGGTCCGAAGGGCGCCTGCAGCTCGACGTCGAGCGCGACGCGCGGCATCGACGGCGCGCCGGCGTCGGCTGGCCACGGCAGCAACTGGCGGAGCACGCGCCCGACCGGCAGCCGGGTCGCGATCGCATTGCCGAACTGGCGACGCGGTGCGCCGGCTTCGATCGGCGGCAGGTCGGCGCCGATCGCTTCGACGATCGTATGGCCGGGCAGCAGCGCCGCGAGTTCGGCGAACTGGTCGGCGCCGGGCCGGCCGGGCAATGCGCCGAAGCCGCGCGTGACCTCCTGCAGGCACAGCACGTCGAAGTCGCCGAGCCCGCGGATTGCCGCGACGGTGCGCGAAAGATCGACGACGCCGTCCGCGTCCCGACCCCATTGGATGTTCCAGTCGATCAGTCGCATGGTCGAATCTCCTGGCGGGTGGATTCCAGGCCGGGGGAGGCGCCCGCTCGGCTTCGCCGCGCCCGCCCGGGCGGAGTTGCGCCCCTGGTCATTCCGGCGCAATGTCGTGCGGTCCATGCTCAAGTATGGACGCCTGCCTCATGCAAAGCGGGCGATGCGGGCCTTCGTCGTCTACAATCTCGCCTTCTTCAACGTTTGTCAGGAAAAGCTGGTGTCCGAAGCCGTCCCCACTTCTGCGCGCAAATCAAGAAATGCGCCCGTCGCGCCCGGAATCGCCCCGGTTCTCGAGATCGAATCGCTCGACATGGAAGCGCGCGGTGTCGGCCGCACGATCACCGAGGACGGCGAGCCGGGCAAGGTCATCTTCGTCGAGGGCGCGCTGCCGGGTGAGCGCGTGACCTATTCGAGCTTCCGCCGCAAGCCGAGCTACGAGCAGGCGACGGTTGTCGACATTCTGCGCCCGAGCGTGATGCGCACGAAGCCGAAATGTGCGTTCTTCGGCACCTGCGGTGGCTGCTCGATGCAGCATCTCGACATGCGCGCACAGGTGGCGGTCAAGCAGCGCGTGCTCGAAGACAACCTGTGGCACCTGGCGAAGCTGCGCGCGGAAACGATGTTCGCGCCGATCCACGGCCCGTCGTGGGGCTATCGCTACCGTGCACGCCTGACCGTGCGCAACGTTGCGAAGAAGGGCGGCGTGCTGGTCGGATTTCATGAGAAGAAGAGCAGCTACGTGGCCGACATGACGAGCTGCGAAGTGCTGCCGCCGCACGTGTCGGCGATGCTGGTGCCGCTGCGCCGGCTCGTCGAAGGACTGTCGATTCGCGATCGGATGCCGCAGATCGAGCTCGCGGTCGGCTCGGAAGTCACGGCGCTCGTGCTGCGTGTGCTGGAGCCGATCAACGCGGACGACGAAGCGCTGCTGCGCGCATTCGCGGACGAGCACAAGGTGCAGTTCTGGCTGCAGCCGAAGGGCCCCGATACGGTGACGCCGTTCTATCCGCTCGACGTGTCGCTCGATTACACGCTGCCGGAATTCGGTATCCGCATGCCGTTCAAGCCGACCGACTTCACGCAGGTCAATCATCAGATCAACCGCGTGCTGGTGGGCCGTGCGCTGCGCCTGCTCGCGCCGTCGCGCGACGACCGCGTGCTCGACCTGTTCTGCGGGATCGGCAACTTCACGCTGCCGCTCGCGCGGCTGTCGCGCGAGGTGATGGGCATCGAGGGCAGCGACACGCTGACGACGCGCGCACTGGCGAACGCGCGTGAAAACGGTGTCGACGGCCACACGACGTTCGCGTGCCGGAACCTGTTCGAAGTGACGGGCGACGACATCCGTGCGCTCGGCGCATTCGACAAGTTCCTGATCGACCCGCCGCGCGAAGGCGCGCTCGCGGTATCGAAGGCGCTGGCCGAGATCGCGCAGAGCGGTGAAGGCCCGCTGCCGAAGCGCATCGTCTATGTGTCGTGCAACCCGTCGACGCTGGCGCGCGACGCGGGCCTGCTCGTGCACGAGGCCGGCTACCGCCTGAAGGGCGCCGGTGTCGTGAACATGTTCCCGAATACGTCGCACGTCGAATCGATCGCGCTGTTCGAGCGCGACTGAGTTCCGGGCGGCGGACGTAAAAAAACCGGCCCGCGGGCCGGTTTTTTCATGATGCGTGGCGAACGTCAGTTGCGGTTGCCGCCGAAGATGCCGAGCAGCGCGAGCAGGTTCGTGAACACGTTGTACAGGTCGAGGTAGATCGCGAGCGTTGCCGAGATGTAGTTCGTCTCGCCGCCGTTCACGACGCGCTGGACGTCGAACAGCATGTAGGCGGAGAAGATCGCGATCGCGAGTACCGACACGGTGAGCATCAGCGCCGGGAGTTGCAGGAAGATGTTCGCGACCGAGGCAAGCAGGATGACGATCACGCCCATGAACAGCCATTTGCCGAGCCCCGAGAAATCACGCTTGCTGACGGTGGCGATCGTCGCCATCGCGGCAAAGATGATGCCGGTGCCGCCGAACGCAAGCATGATCAGCGACGGGCCGTTCGAGAAGCCGAGGATGAAGCTCAGCAGCCGGGACAGCATCAGGCCCATGAAGAACGTGAAGCCGAGCAGCACGAATACGCCTGCCGCGCTGTTTTTCGTCCGCTCGATCGCGAACATGAAGCCGAACGCGATCGCGAAGAACGCGAGCAGGCTCATCATCGGGCTCGTGGCCGCGAACAGCGAGAAGCCCGTCGCGACGCCGACCCAGGCGCCCAGCACGGTCGGCACCATCGACAGCGCGAGCAGCCAGTACGTGTTCCGCAGCACGCGGTTGCGAACCTCGGCGGTGCTGACGGAACCGCCGCGGCCGAAATTGTACGGATAGTCGTTCATGGTTTCTCCTAACATTGAACGCGTGGGCGTCCGGGGCCGGTTCGGCGCGCGCGGTGTGCGGCGCAGCAAACCGGAGCAGCTATGGCTAAGATACGTTCCGTGCCGGGAGGTTTCAATGGCCGGGCAGCACAAAACATATGGATTCTGAACCTTTCACGCGTGTAAGGGTTCAATCGCAATGATACACGGGATCGTGCTACAATAGCGGATTCATTTGAACCTGTAACTTCTTAATTTTTTGGAGTTTTTATGGCAATCGAGCGCACCCTGTCGATCATCAAGCCGGATGCGGTGGCAAAGAACGTGATCGGCCAGATCTACAGCCGTTTCGAAGGCGCCGGCCTGAAGATCGTCGCATCGCGCATGGCGCACCTGTCGCGTGCTGACGCAGAGAAGTTCTACGCGGTTCACGCAGCGCGTCCGTTCTTCAAGGACCTCGTCGATTTCATGATCTCGGGCCCGGTGATGATCCAGGTTCTGGAAGGTGAAGGCGCGATCCTGAAGAACCGCGACCTGATGGGCGCAACGGATCCGAAGAAGGCGGAAAAGGGCACGATCCGCGCCGACTTCGCCGACAGCATCGACGCGAACGCCGTGCACGGCTCGGACGCTGCGGAAACGGCAGCGGTCGAAATCGCGTTCTTCTTCCCGGAAATGAACGTTTACTCGCGCTAAGCCCTGGCTGGCAGCAAGTAGGCAGGATTCAGCGCACGCGGCAAGGCAGCACATCATGACGAGCGAAACTTCCGTCAATCTTCTCGACTTCGATGCCGAGGGTCTTGTCGCGTACTGCGGCAGCCTCGGCGAGAAGCCGTTCCGCGCCAAGCAGTTGCAGCGCTGGATCCACCAGTACAACGCTGGCGATTTCGACGGCATGACCGATCTTGCGAAGTCCTTGAGAGAGAAACTCAAGGGCCGCGCGTCGATCGTCATGCCCGAGATCGCCAGCGATCACGTTTCCGCCGACGGCACGCGCAAGTGGCTGATCGACGTCGGAAACGGCAATGCGGTCGAAACCGTGTTCATCCCGGAAGAGACGCGCGGCACGCTGTGCGTGTCGTCGCAGGCCGGGTGTGCGGTGAACTGCCGCTTCTGCTCGACGGGCAAGCAGGGCTTTTCCCGCAACCTGTCGACAGCCGAAATCATCGGCCAGCTACGGATGGCCGAATTTGCATTGCGAGCGTCGCTGGGTCGCGCACCCGGCCCGAACGGCAAGGCCGAGCGGGTCGTCACCAACGTGGTGATGATGGGCATGGGCGAGCCGCTGCTGAATTACAGTGCGGTCGTGCCGGCCATGCGGCTGATGCTCGACGACAACGCGTACGGCCTGTCGCGCCGCCGCGTCACGCTGTCCACGTCCGGCGTGGTGCCGATGATGGACCGCCTCGGCGCCGAGTTGCCGGTTGCGCTGGCCGTTTCGCTGCACGCGCCCAACGATGCGCTGCGCGACGAACTGGTGCCGCTCAACAAGAAGTATCCGCTGCGTGAGCTGATGGCAGCTTGCCAGCGCTACCTGAAAGTCGCGCCGCGCGACTTCATTACTTTCGAATACTGCATGCTGGACGGCGTCAACGACACCGAAGCGCATGCGCGCGAACTGCTGGCCGTCACGCGCGACGTGCCGTGCAAGTTCAATCTGATCCCGTTCAATCCGTTTCCGGAATCGGGCCTCATCCGCTCGAAACCGGAGCAGATCAAGCGCTTTGTGCAGGTCCTCATCGACGCGGGTGTCGTCACGACCGTGCGCAAGACGCGCGGCGACGACATCGATGCCGCGTGCGGCCAGCTGGCCGGCGCAGTGAAGGATCGCACGCGCCTCGCGGAACGAACGGGCGCAGCAGGGAAAATCATCGAGGTTCGGGCGATTTGACAGGGGCGCCTGGCCGGGGATGCCAGCGCCTTTTGGGCGGTACAACACGCGAATAGCGATCGGTCGCGGCGCCACGGCGTCGCGCATGGTATGGACAGTTGCGGGTGCCGGCCGGCGGGAACCGGCGGCGGCCGCCAGTGAAGAAGAATCGACGCGAGGACAAGGATGAGTGAGCCGCAGCCGTCTAACGGCGCAGAGACGAATGGCGCGAAGCCGGCACCGGCAGGGTTGGAATCGCTTGCGGCGGTCGGCAGCCGGCTGGCGCAGCTTCGGGAGGCAAGAGGGTGGACCGTCGACGACGTGTCGGCGCGACTCAAGGTCGCACCGCAGAAGCTCCGGGCGCTCGAGGCGGGTGACATCAGTCATTTGCCCGGCGTGACGTTTGCACTCGGCGTCGTACGCAGCTACGCGAAGATGCTCGGCGTCGATCCGGAGCCGTTCGCGCAGGCGTTGCGCCGTGAGCGCGGGGTGCCGGAAGTCGACCTGTCGATGCCCGCATCGTCGGGGACGGATCTGCCGCGCGGCCGCGTGTCGATTCCGCTGGGCGGATCGTCGCGGCATCATCCGTGGTTGTGGGGCACGGCGATCGTCGTCGTCGCGGTGGTCGCCGTACTGATGTGGCACACTGGCGGCGATTCGTCGAGCCTGCTCGCGCGTTTCAAGGGCGGCGACGCGGAGCATGCGTCGGCCGCGAGCGTGCCGGCGGCGGCATCCTCGTCAACCGTCGAAGAGGCGGCCTCGAGCGGTGCGGCTGCCGTGGTCGCGAATGAGGTTCCGGCTCCGGCTGCTGCATCTGCTGCGCCGGCGCCGGTTATTGCGTCGGCAGTTCCGGCGCCGGCGCCGGTGGCGCCGGCCGTGACGGCGGCCGCATCGCAGCCGGTCGTGGCGACGGCGGCGGCAAGCGCCGCCGCGCCGGCTCAGCCGGCGAGCGTCGCGGTCGCGGCCGGCCAGTCCATGGTCGAACTGAAGGTCAAGCAGGACAGCTGGTTCAGCGTGCGCGACAGGAGCGGCAAGGAGCTGTTCTCCGGCCTGGTGCGCGGCGGCGAGGCGAAGCAGGTCGCGGGCGACGGCCCGTTCAAGGTCACGATCGGCAACAAGGCGGGCCTCGACACCGTTGCGTTCGACGGAAAACCCGTCGATCCGGCAAAATATTCGGCAGCGCGGGGTAACGTGGCGCGGTTCACGTTGCCCTGACGTCAAGCGCCGTGGCGAAGGCCTGTCGTCGATATCGGCAGGCCGTGAGGGCACGGCGCTTTTTCAATTCATGCGCCGCGTCGCGGCGCATTCCGCGTAAATGGATCTATCGATGCAATCCGAAGCTCAATCCCCACGCAGCAGTCAGATTTGTTCAACCGAGCCGGTGTTCGGCGGGCATCAGCCGCGCCGCGTATCGCATGCGGTGGATGTCCGCTGGGGCGGGCAGCTCGTGACGATCGGCGGCGACGCGCCGGTGCGCGTGCAGTCGATGACGAATACCGACACGGCCGACGCGATCGGCACGGCAATCCAGATCAAGGAACTCGCGAACGCGGGCTCCGAACTGGTGCGCATCACGGTCAACACGCCCGAGGCCGCGGCCGCCGTGCCGGCGATCCGCGAGCAGCTCGACCGCATGGGCGTGACCGTGCCGCTCGTCGGCGATTTCCACTACAACGGCCACCTGCTGCTGCGTGACTACCCGGGCTGCGCCGAGTCGCTGTCGAAGTACCGGATCAACCCGGGCAACGTCGGCCAGGGCGCGAAGCGCGATACGCAGTTCGCGCAGATGATCGAGGCCGCGGCCAAGTACGACAAGCCGGTACGGATCGGCGTGAACTGGGGCAGTCTCGACCAGGATCTGCTCGCGCGCATGATGGACGAGAACGGTGCGCGTTCGCAGCCGTGGGATGCGCAGAGCGTGATGTACGAGGCGCTGATCCAGTCGGCGATCGGCTCGGCCGAGCGTGCGGTCGAACTGGGCCTCGGCCGCGACCGTATCGTGCTGTCGTGCAAGGTCAGCGGCGTGCAGGACCTGATCGCCGTGTACCGCGAACTCGGCCGCCGCTGCGGCTTCGCGCTGCACCTCGGGCTGACCGAGGCCGGCATGGGCTCGAAGGGCATCGTGGCTTCGACGGCTGCACTCGGCGTGCTGCTGCAGGAAGGGATCGGCGACACGATCCGCATCTCGCTGACGCCGGAACCGGGCGCATCGCGCACGGGCGAGGTGATCGTCGGCCAGGAAATCCTCCAGACGATGGGCCTGCGCTCGTTCGCACCGATGGTGATCGCGTGCCCGGGCTGCGGCCGTACGACGAGCACGCTGTTCCAGGAACTCGCGATGCAGATCCAGACCTACCTGCGCGAACAGATGCCGGTCTGGCGCAAGGAGTATCCGGGCGTCGAGAAGATGAACGTCGCGGTGATGGGCTGCATCGTCAACGGCCCGGGCGAATCGAAGCACGCAAACATCGGCATCAGCCTGCCGGGTTCGGGCGAGAACCCGGCAGCGCCCGTCTTCATCGACGGCGAGAAGGTCAAGACGCTGCGCGGCGAGCGGATCGCCGAGGAGTTCCAGCAGATCGTCAGCGACTACGTCGCACGCAATTACGGCCGTACCGAGGCCCTGAACTAATTCGTCCACACACACGATGACTGAACAAAAACGCAAGATCGAGAAGCTCACCGGCGTCAAGGGCATGAACGACATCCTCCCGCAGGATGCCGGCCTTTGGGAGTTCTTCGAAGCCACCGTGAAATCGCTGCTGCGCGCATACGGCTACCAGAACATCCGCACGCCGATCGTCGAACACACGCAGCTCTTCACGCGCGGTATCGGCGAGGTCACGGACATCGTCGAGAAGGAGATGTACAGCTTCACCGACGCGCTGAATGGCGAGAACCTGACGATGCGCCCGGAAAATACCGCGGCGGTGGTGCGCGCGTCGATCGAGCACAACATGCTGTACGACGGCCCGAAGCGCCTGTGGTACATCGGCCCGATGTTCCGTCACGAGCGTCCGCAGCGCGGCCGCTATCGCCAGTTCCACCAGGTCGGCGTCGAGGCGCTCGGTTTCGCGGGCCCCGATGCGGATGCCGAGATCATCATGATGTGCCAGCGCCTGTGGGATGACCTCGGCCTGACCGGCATCAAGCTCGAGATCAACTCGCTCGGCCTCGCCGAAGAGCGTGCCGCGCACCGCGTCGAACTGATCAAGTACCTCGAGCAGTTCGCCGACGTGCTCGACGAGGATGCGAAGCGCCGTCTGTATACGAACCCGCTGCGCGTGCTCGACACGAAGAATCCCGCGCTGCAGGAAATCGCGCAGAACGCGCCGAAGCTGATCGACTTCCTCGGCGAAGAATCGCGCGCGCACTTCGAAGGGCTGCAGCGCCTGCTGCTCGCGAACAACATCCCGTTCAAGATCAACCCGCGTCTCGTGCGTGGTCTCGACTATTACAACCTGACCGTGTTCGAGTGGGTGACCGACAAGCTCGGCGCGCAGGGCACGGTCGCGGCCGGCGGTCGCTACGATCCGCTGATCGAGCAGCTCGGCGGCAAGCCGACCGCGGCGTGCGGCTGGGCGATGGGCATCGAGCGGATCCTCGAACTGCTGAAGGAAGAAGATCTCGCGCCCGAGCAGGAAGGCGTCGACGTGTACGTCGTGCACCAGGGCGAGACCGCGCGCGAACAGGCGTTCATCGCGGCCGAACGCCTGCGCGATACGGGCCTCGACGTGATCTTCCACTGCAGCGCGGACGGCGCGCCGGCGAGCTTTAAGTCGCAAATGAAACGGGCCGACGCCAGTGGCGCCGCGTTCGCGGTGATCTTCGGCGAAGAGGAGGTTGCGAACGGTACGGTGGGCGTGAAGGCGCTGCGCGGTGCGGGCGGAGACGGGGAAAAGAACGTTCAGCAGACCGTACCGGTCGAAGGCTTGACCGAATTCCTAATCAATGCGATGGTTGCATCCGCCGAAGACGGCGACGACTGATCGCGCTGGCATCCGCTCGACAAGAAAGGCCTGAACAGTAAGGAATCGCTCGCCGATGAGTTATCACGACGAACAAGAATCGATTGAAAGTCTGAAGGCGTGGTGGGCCCGCTGGGGCAACCTCACCACGTGGATCGTGCTCGCGGCGCTCGTCGTCGCGGCCGGTTTCAATGGCTGGAACTACTGGCAGCGCCGTCAGGCTGCCGAGGCGTCCGGGCTGTACGAACAGGTCCAGAAGGCTGCCGCCGCGAACGACAAGGCGACGATGGCTCGCGCGGCCGCCGACATGGAAGCCAAGTTCGGCAGCACGCCGTATGCACAGATGACGGCGCTCTCCGCAGCAAAGACGCTGTACGCGGCCGGTGACACGGCAGGTGCGAAGGCGCAGCTGCAATGGGCAGTCGATCACGCCAAGGATGACGAGTACAAGCAGATCGCGAAGCTGCGCCTCGCGTCGCTGCTGCTCGACGAGAAGGCGTACGACGCGGGCCTCGCGCTGCTGTCGGGTACGCCGGTCGATGCATTCAAGGGCCTCGTGGCCGATCGCCGCGGCGATCTGCTTGCCGCGCAAGGCAAGACCGACGACGCGCGCGCCGCATACAAGCTCGCGCTCGACGGCCTGTCGAAGGACGACCAGTCTGCCCGCCAGCTCGTGCAGTTCAAGCTGGACGCGCTCGGCGGCTGAACCCCGGTCCCCTCAACCTCTTAACTCTGCTTCGCTAACCGATGAATTTGCTGAAACGTTACGCTGTGCCCGTTGCCTGCGCGGCGGCTGTCCTCGCATTGGCGGCCTGCTCGTCGTCGAAGGACGCGCGCCGCGTGCCGACGCCGCTCACCGAGTTCAAGCCCGTGATGGACGTGCAACAGGTCTGGAAGGCGAGCGTCGGCAAGGGCGGGCGCTACCTGTTCTCGCCGGTGGCCGTGGGCGACGCCGTCTATGCGGCGGGCGAAAACGGTTCGGTCGAGAAGATCGACGCGAAGACGGGCCAGACGGTCTGGCGCGCGAAGGTCGGCTCCGACCTGTCGGCCGGTGTCGGCAGCGACGGCAACCTGACCGCGGTCGGCGCGCTGAAGGGCGGCGTGTTCGTGCTGGGTCCGGACGGCAAGCAACTGTGGAAGACCAGCGTGCAGGGCGAGATCTTCTCGCCGCCGCTCGTCGGCAATGGTCTGGTGGTCGTCCGCACGATCGACGGCCAGGTGGTCGCGTTCAACGCGCAGACGGGCGAGCAGAAGTGGAACTACCGCAACCGCGCGGTGCCGCTGAACCTGCGTGTGTCGGCCGGGATGACGTTCGCCGGTGACGCGGCGGTGCTGGCGGGTTTCCCCGGCGGCGGGCTGGTCGCGATCAACCTGCAGACGGGCGAACCGTTCTGGCAGACGCCGGTGTCGTTCCCGAAGGGCGTGACCGAGGTCGAGCGCATCAACGACGTCAGCGGTCCGCCGACGCTCGTGGGTGCGGAAGCCTGCGCGGTGACGTTCCAGGGTCAGCTCGGCTGCTTCGATGCGAACTCGGGGCGCCCGCTGTGGGAAAAGCCGTTCTCGAGCCGCAGCGGCCTCGCGCAGGACGATTCGGTCGTTGCCGGCGGCGACGACTGGTCGGTCGTGACCGCGTACGATGCCGCTTCGGGCAACCAGCTCTGGCGCAACGACAAGCTGAAGAGCCGCGACGTCGGCGTGCCGTACCTGCTGGGGCACGCGGTCGTGATGGGCGATTACAAGGGTTTCGTGCACTTCCTGTCGCGCGAAGACGGCAGCTTCATCGCGCGGATGAAGACCGACGGCAGCGCGATCACGGCGGCGCCGGTCCTCGCGGGCAATACGCTCGTCGTGCAGACGAAGGACGGCGGCCTGTACGGATTCCGTCCGCGCTGACGCACAGGAAACATGCGCGACCGCAGCGCGACGGGCTTGTCCCGCGCGCCGTGGTCGTGCAACTTGAAGGCGGCCGGTGCTCCCGGCCGCTCGGTATTTGAAAGGCAGTTCGAGACGAAAGACGACGGCGCGCATCGCGCGCCAGGCGCGCGCATCCGGCGCGGCGCGAATTCGTGATATTTTCATTCAGCGCAGCCGCCCGCAGCAGCGGGCCTCCCGCTGCTGCGCTTCACCGTAGAAAACACAGATGAAACCGGTCATTGCCCTCGTTGGGCGCCCCAATGTGGGGAAATCCACGCTGTTCAACCGGCTCACGCGTTCGCGTGATGCGCTGGTCGCCGACTTGCCCGGCCTGACGCGCGATCGCCATTACGGCGAAGGGCGCGTCGGCGAGCGGCCGTACCTGGTCGTCGATACGGGCGGCTTCGAGCCTGTCGCGAAGGACGGCATCCTGCACGAGATGGCGCGCCAGACGCGCCAGGCCGTCGAGGAAGCCGACGTCGTCGTGTTCATCGTCGATGGCCGCAACGGGCTTGCGCCGCAGGACAAGTCGATCGCCGACTACCTGCGCAAGACCGGCCGGCCGATCTTCCTGGTCGTCAACAAGGCCGAGGGGATGAAGTACACGGCGGTCGCGACCGACTTCTACGAGCTCGGGCTCGGCGATCCGCGCGCGATCTCGGCCGCGCACGGCGACGGCGTGACCGACATGATCAACGAGGCGCTGGAGGTCGCGTATGCGGGCCAGCCGGAAGAGGAAGACCTCGACGATCCGTCGCGCGGCATCAAGATCGCGATCGTCGGCCGCCCGAACGTCGGCAAATCGACGCTCGTGAACGCGCTGATCGGCGAGGATCGCGTGATCGCGTTCGACATGCCGGGCACGACGCGCGATTCGATCTACGTCGACTTCGAGCGTAACGGCAAGAAATACACGCTGATCGACACGGCCGGCCTGCGGCGCCGCGGCAAGGTGTTCGAGGCGATCGAGAAATTCTCGGTCGTGAAGACCCTGCAGTCGATCTCCGACGCGAACGTCGTCATTCTTCTGCTGGATGCGCAGCAGGACATTTCCGACCAGGACGCGCACATCGCCGGCTTCGTCGTCGAACAGGGGCGCGCGCTCGTGATCGGCGTCAACAAGTGGGACGGGCTCGACGAGCATGCGCGCGATCGGGCGAAAGCGGATTTGACCCGCAAGCTGAAATTCCTCGACTTCGCGAAATCGCACTTCATTTCCGCCACGAAGAAGACCGGCATCGGCACGCTGATGCGCTCGGTCGACGACGCGTACGCGGCGGCAATGGCGAAGCTGCCGACGCCGAAGCTCACGCGCGCGCTGATCGAGGCAGTCGAGTTCCAGCAGCCGCGCCGTCGCGGCCCGGTGCGTCCGAAGCTGCGCTACGCGCACCAGGGCGGCCAGAATCCGCCGATCATCGTCATCCACGGCAACGCGCTCGACGCCGTGACGGAAACGTACAAGCGTTACCTGGAAAACCGGTTCCGCGAAACTTTCTCACTGACGGGGACTCCATTGCGCATAGAGTTCCGTTCGTCGAACAATCCGTACGCGGACAAGAGCTGAAGCACGCCTGTTACACGCGTTACACGAGGGGTAGGCCGCACGGCCTATGCCCCGGGTGGGCCAGGCAAAATCGGCTATAGTGTAGCGATTGGCGCCGGATCTCTTTTTCTTCGCCGCCAATCCAGATCAACCTGCAAAAAAAGATGGAGTACGCCATGAGCAACAAAGGGCAATTGTTACAAGACCCGTTTTTGAACGCACTGCGCAAAGAGCACGTTCCCGTTTCGATCTACCTCGTCAACGGCATCAAGCTTCAAGGGAACATTGAATCGTTCGACCAGTACGTCGTGTTGCTCCGTAATACGGTGACCCAGATGGTGTACAAGCACGCCATCTCGACGGTCGTGCCGGCGCGCCCGGTGAATTTCCACCCGGACGCGGAAGCCTCGTCCTAACCTATCGCAGCGGCCGGCATCCGGTCGCCGCGAGCGACCGATGCCAGCCGCCTTATCTTGACACCTGAAAATTTGATCAACGCAGCGCTCGTCGGCATCGATTTCGGCAAGACCGATTTCGAAGCCAGTCTCGAAGAACTCAGTCTTCTCGCCTCCAGTGCGGGGGCCCGTCCCGCCGTCACCCTCACGGGTCGTCGCTCCAGTCCCGATGCCAAGATGTTCATCGGCAGCGGCAAAGCCGGAGAACTCCGGCTCGCCTGCGACGCGCACAACGTCGAAATCGTCATCTTCAATCACGCATTGGCGCCGGCCCAGCAACGTAATCTGGAGCAGGCACTTAACAGGCGTGTGGTCGATCGCACCAGCCTCATCCTCGACATCTTCGCGCAGCGCGCCCGTAGCCACGAAGGCAAGCTGCAGGTCGAGCTCGCGCAGCTCCAGTACCTGTCGACGCGACTCATTCGCGCGTGGACCCACCTCGAACGGCAGAAGGGTGGTATCGGCCTGCGCGGCCCTGGCGAAACCCAGCTCGAAACCGACCGCCGGCTGATCGGCGAACGCATCAAGATGCTGAAGTCGCGGCTGGACCGGCTGCGCCGGCAACACAGCACGCAACGCCGGCAACGCGCGCGCAGCGGCACGATGTCGGTGTCGCTGGTCGGCTATACGAACGCGGGCAAGTCGACGCTGTTCAATGCGCTGACGAAAGCGCAGGCCTATGCGGCCGACCAGCTGTTCGCCACGCTCGACACGACGTCGCGGCGCGTGTACCTCGGCGACGAGGTCGGCCAGATCGTCGTGTCGGATACGGTCGGGTTCATCCGCGAGTTGCCTCACCAGCTGGTCGCCGCATTCCGCGCGACCCTCGAGGAAACGATTCACGCGGATCTGCTGTTGCACGTGGTCGATGCATCGAGCGCGGTCAGGCTCGAACAGATCGAGCAGGTCAACGGCGTGCTGCACGAGATCGGCGCGGACACGATCCGGCAGGTACTGGTGTTCAACAAGATCGACGCCGTGCCTGAGCTGGCGGCCCGCGGCGACGCGGTCGAGCGGGACGAGTATGGTAATATTTCGCGCGTCTTTTTGAGCGCGCGCACCGGTCAGGGTCTTGACGCGTTGCGTGCCGCCATCGCCGAAATCGCCTCCGCGGAACACCTTTCCAGCGCGACGTTACCCGACGGCGCGCTCGACGGCGCTCCCGCTGAACCACACGAAGACCACACGATTTCCGAACACGGGCGCTAACCGGTCCCGGCCGGTTCGCCGGCGTCTAATCTGGTGAACAAACTCTGGTGAACGAATACAACGAGCGGAGTACCTGGCGGCGGATGCGCGCCTTGCTGTCGATCAACGATCCCCGCTGGGGACGCGGCGAAGGCAATGGCAAAGACGGATCCCGTCCCCGTGCGAACGAATCGAAGCGTCCGCAAGGCGGCGACGGCGATGGTCCGCCCGATCTCGACGAGATGTGGCGCAACTTCAACCGGCGCCTGAACGGCCTTTTCGGCGGCAAGGGCGGCAACGGTTTTCGTCCTGACAACGGGCGGGCCGCGCGAGTCGGCGTAGGCATCGTGATCGGCGTGCTGGTCGCGGTCTACGCGGGCAGCGGGCTGTTCGTCGTGCAGGAAGGCCAGACAGGCGTCGTGCTGCAGCTCGGCAAGCTGTCGGGTACGGTCGGCCAGGGCGTGCACTGGCGCGCGCCGTATCCGTTCGCATCGCACGAGATCGTCGACACGTCGCAGGTCCGCTCGATCGAGATCGGCCGCAACAACGTCGTGCGCCTCGCGAACGTGAAGGAAGCCGCGATGCTGACGCGCGATGCCGATATCGTCGACGTGCGCTTCATCGTCCAGTACCGGATCCGTTCCGCGACCGATTACCTGTTCCGCAGCGTCGACCCTGAGCGCAGCGTGTCGCAGGCCGCGCAGGCCGCGGTGCGTGCGATCGTCGGTACGCGCAGCGCGGCCGACGTGCTGAACCAGGACCGCGACGCGCTGCGCGAGCAGCTTTCCACCGCGATCCAGCGCGATCTCGACCGCTATCAGTCGGGACTCGAGGTGACGGCCGTCACGATGCAGAGCGTTGCGGCGCCCGAGCAGACGCAGGCAGCGTACGGCGAAGTCGCCAAGGCGCGCGACGAGCGCGAGGCCGCGAAGCGCGCCGCGCAGGCGTATGCAAACGACCTGCTGCCGAAGGCGCAGGGCGATGCCGCGAAGCTCGTCGACGAAGCAAAGGCGTATGCCGATCGCGTGGTCACGGAAGCCGAAGGCGATGCCGACCGCTTCAAGCAGGTCTATGCGCAGTACTCGAAGGCGCCTGCGGTGATCCGTGAGCGGATGTATCTCGAGACGATGCAGGAAATCTATTCGAACTCGACGAAGGTGTTCGTCGGCAACAAGGGCGGCAACAGCGTCGTTTACCTGCCGCTCGACAAGCTCGTCGAGCAGGGGCGACAAAACGCCGCGGCGTCCACGGGGGCATCCGCACCCGATGCGGCGTCGGCACCGGCGGCCGTCGCGCCGGCGGTAGCGGCGCCCGCGAGTGCGGCGTCGGCCGCGGCAGCGTCGGGCAACGACGTGCTGCGATCGCGCGAGGCGTTTCGCAGCCGGTCGCGCGAAGACGATCTGAAGTAACGGGGAGCGCAGAACATGAACCGAATCATTGCGCTCGTCGTCGCAATCGTGATCGTTGCCTTCGCGGCATCCTCGACAGTCCTTACCGTCGATCCGCGCCATGCGGCCGTGCTGTCGGGGCGCGACGGCGCGCAGCCTGAACTGGCCGGGCCCGGCATCCATTTCAAATTGCCGCCGCCGCTGCAGACGGCGACGCTGATCGACACGCGGCTTCAATCGCTCGAGTCGTCGGATCCGCTGCAAGTGGCGACGGAAGACAAGCACGATCTGCTCGTCGCCTATGCGGTGAAGTACCGGATCGGCGATCCGATGAAGTATTTCACGGCGACAGGGGGCGACCCGGCGGCCGCCAGCGAACGTCTGGCCGGCGCACTGAAGGGCGCACTCGTCGACGCGTTCGGCAAGCATGCGCTCGACGATGCGCTCGGCGGCCAGCGTGCGATCGCCGATGCGGCCCGCGACGAAGTGAAGGCAAAGGCGTCCGGTTTCGGCGTCGACGTGGTCGACGTCCAGCTGACGCGCGTCGACTTGCCCGCCGCGCAAACCGATGCCGTCTATCAGCGGATGATCGGCGCTCTGCGCGATCAGGCCGCACAGGTGCGTGCGCAAGGCGCGGCCGACGTCGAGCAGATCAAGGCCGACGCCGAACGCGATCAGCAGGCCGTGCTCGCGAACGCGTACAAGTCCGCGCAGACGATCAAGGGCGAGGGCGACGCGAAGGCCGCGACGATCGCCGCCGATGCGTTCGGCCGCGATCCGCAGTTCTATCAGTTCTACGCGAGCCTGCAGGCTTACCGGAACACGTTCAAGCGCAACGACATCATCGTCGTCGATCCCGACAGCGAGTTCTTCCGCTTCATGCGCAGCCCGACGGGCGGTGCCGCACCGGCGGCGGCTGCTCCCCGCAAACACTGACCTTGGGGCGCCGCGTCGAGCGGCGCCGTCGCTCGCATGGACCTGGCTGGCTCGTTGTTGCTCGCAGTAGCGCTGATGCTGATCATCGAGGGGGCGTTCCCCTTCGTGTTTCCCGTCGCCTGGCGCGACACGTTTCGTAGAATAGCTGAGCGGCCGCCGCATCATATCCGGATCGGCGGGCTGATCGTGATGGTGCTCGGGCTCATACTGCTGCTGCTCGCCACCTGATCCGGACGGCGCATCCGCCGTCCGTCCCGCCCGAATTCAGAATTTCCGATTCACATCGCGGCGCGCGTGGTCGCGCGCTGTTTCCCGTCGTAGGACCGTACCGATGTCGACCTGGTTACTTCCCGAGAATATCGCCGACGTGCTGCCGTCGGAAGCGCGCAAGATCGAGGAGCTGCGCCGCAGGCTGCTCGACCGCTTCCGTTCGTATGGCTACGAAATGGTGATGCCGCCGCTGCTCGAGTATCTCGAGTCGCTGCTGACGAGCGGCGGCGCCGACCTGCGCCTGCGCACCTTCAAGCTGGTCGACCAGCTGTCGGGCCGTACGCTCGGCCTGCGCGCGGACATCACGCCGCAGGTCGCGCGGATCGACGCGCACCTGTTGAACCGCCAGGGCGTGACGCGCCTCTGCTATGCGGGCCACGTGATGCATACGCGTCCGCGCGGCCTGCACGCGACGCGCGAGCAGATCCAGATCGGCGCCGAAATCTACGGGCATGCCGGGCTGGAAGCCGACCTCGAGATCCAGCAACTGATGCTCGATGCGCTGCATCTCGCAGGCCTGTCGCGCATCCGTCTCGACCTCGGCCACGCGGGCGTGCTCGCGGCGCTGCTGGCGCGCGACGCGCAGGCCGCGGAGCGTGGCGAGTCGCTGTACGACGCGCTGTCGGGCAAGGACGTGCCGTTGCTGAACGAACTGACCGACGATCTCGGTGCCGATACGCGCGCCGCGCTGCGGGCGCTGCCGCACCTCTATGGCGATGCGAGCGTGCTCGCCGAGGCGCGGACGCGGTTGCCGGTGCTGCCCGAAATCACGCGGGCGCTCGACGATCTGGCGCAACTCGCGGCGCAGGCGAAGGGTGCCGAAGTGGCGATCGATCTGGGCGACCTGCGCGGCTACGCGTATCACAGTGGCGCGATGTTCAGCGCCTACATCGATGGCGTGCCGAACGCGATCGCGCGCGGCGGCCGCTACGACCACGTCGGCCAGGCGTATGGTCGTGCGCGTCCGGCCACCGGCTTCTCGCTCGACCTGCGCGAGCTCGCCCGGATTTCGCCGGTCGAGGCTCGCGGTACCGCGATTCTCGCGCCGTGGGCGCAGGACGATGCGCTGAGCGCGGCCGTTGCGGCGCTGCGCGATGCGGGCGAGGTCGTGATCCAGGCACTGCCGGGCCACGATCACGTGCTCGACGAGTTCGCCTGCGACCGTTCGCTCGTCGAGCGCGGCGGCGCATGGGTGGTCGAACCCCGATAAACAGGCGTTCGCGGGACGTGCTTCGGCGTGCATATCGTTGAAGCGAAACGGAAAAATTCGGAATCGCCCGCGAACATAGGTAGAATACGTTTTTAACCAGCTAACGAATCAACATGTCTGCCAGCGCAGTGAACGTGACTCCCGGGCGCAATGTCGTCGTCGTGGGAACGCAATGGGGTGATGAAGGCAAGGGCAAGATCGTCGACTGGCTGACGGACCACGCTAAGGGCGTCGTGCGTTTCCAGGGCGGTCACAACGCCGGCCACACCCTCATCATCGGCGGCAAGAAAACGATCTTGCGCCTCATTCCGTCGGGCATCATGCGTGAAGGCGTCGCCTGCTACATCGGCAACGGCGTCGTCCTGTCCCCCGAAGCACTGTTCAAGGAAATCGGCGAGCTGGAAGAGGCCGGCGTGAACGTGCGCGACCGCCTGTTCATTTCCGAAGCGACGACGCTGATCCTGCCGTACCACATCGCGATCGACCAGGCGCGCGAAGCGCGCAAGGGCGCGGGCAAGATCGGCACGACGGGCCGCGGCATCGGCCCCGCGTACGAAGACAAGGTCGGCCGCCGCGCGCTGCGCGTGCAGGACCTGTTCGACGCGAAGACCTTCGCCGACCGCCTGCGCGAAAACCTCGATTTCCACAACTTCGTGCTGACCCAGTACCTGGGTGGCGCGGCCGTCGATTTCCAGGCGACGCTCGACACGATGCTCGGTTATGCCGACCGCCTGAAGCCGATGGTGGCCGACGTGTCGCGCCGCCTGTACGACGCGAACAATGCGGGCCAGAACCTGCTGTTCGAAGGCGCACAAGGCACGCTGCTCGACATCGATCACGGTACCTATCCGTTCGTCACGTCGAGCAACTGCGTCGCGGGTGCGGCGTCGGCCGGCGCGGGCGTGGGCCCGCAGAAGCTCAACTACATCCTCGGTATCACGAAGGCGTATTGCACGCGCGTCGGCTCGGGCCCGTTCCCGAGCGAACTGTACGATGCGGACAACCCGCAGCGTCAGGACCAGGTCGGCGTCACGCTCGCGAACGTCGGCAAGGAATTCGGTTCGGTCACCGGCCGTCCGCGCCGCACGGGCTGGCTCGACGCGGCCGCGCTGCGCCGCTCGATCCAGATCAACGGCGTGTCGGGCCTGTGTATGACGAAGCTCGACGTGCTCGACGGCCTCGACGAAGTCAAGCTGTGCGTCGGCTACAAGATCGACGGCAAGGATGCGGACATCCTGCCGCGCGGTGCCGCCGACGTGGCCCGTTGCGAGCCCGTATACGAAACGTTTGCCGGCTGGAAGGAAAGCACGGTCGGCATCAAGACGTGGGAAGCGCTGCCGGCAAACGCCCAGGCTTACCTGACCCGCGTCCAGGAAGTGGCCGGTGTGCCGGTCGACATGGTATCGACGGGCCCGGACCGCGACGAAACGATCCTGCTCCGCCATCCGTTCAAGGTGTAACCCCAGATGACGCAGCAAATCACGATGACGGCGGCAGACTTGATGACCGATCCGCGCAACGACGACAAGAACCTGTGGGTAGGCTGGGACGAATATCACCGTCTCATCGAGCTGCTCGCGCTCCAGGTGCATGCATCGGGCTGGAAGTTCGACCAGATCCTGTGCCTCGCGCGCGGCGGCCTGCGCGTCGGCGATCAACTGTCGCGCATCTACGACGTGCCGCTCGCGATCCTCGCGACGAGTTCGTACCGGGAAGCGGCCGGCACAGAGCAGGGCGAACTCGACATCGCGCAGTACATCACGATGACGCGCGGCAACTTGGCGGGCAACGTGCTGCTGGTCGACGATCTCGTGGATTCGGGCGTCACGCTCGCGCGCGTGCAGGAGCACCTGAAGGAGCGCTACCCGTCCGTGACGGCCGTGCGTTCTGCCGTGCTCTGGTACAAGGGTTGTTCGAAGGTCAAGCCCGACTATCACACGCAGTATCTGCCGACGAATCCGTGGATTCATCAGCCGTTCGAGGAGTGGGACACGGTTCGCCCGCACAACCTCGAGGCGTGGATCAAGCGCGGTCGCGCCCAGCGCGACGGTTCGGGCGCGTAAGCGGCCGGCCAATCGAAGGAAAGCCTTGTACGGCGCCGCTTGCGGCGCCGTTTTTCATTGGGGCGCCATGCACGCCGGCGGCGCGCGGGCCCCGGATCCGGTAGGCAGACGGCGCTGCCCCGGCTATGATTGGCAGCCCTGCCACAGCTTGCGCCGGATTGCATGCATGGCGTGGCTCACGTGGTTCCATGGCAACAGAGCAGGGCGGCGTTTCAAGGGGGCGCGAGTAGAATAGCGCTCGTTTTGTCCGACCCGGACCCGATTATTACGCTTCATATGAACGACACGATCCACGCGACCGACGCAGCACACGCGCCGCATTCGACGCAGCAACACTCGATGCGGGCGCTAGCGATAGCAGCCATCGGCGTCGTGTTCGGCGACATCGGCACCAGCCCGCTGTATTCGCTCAAGGAGGCGTTCAGCCCCGCACACGGCATTCCGCTCACCGAAGGATCGATCCTCGGCGTGATTTCGCTGCTGTTCTGGGCAATCATCCTGGTGGTCGGCATCAAGTACCTGCTGTTCGTGATGCGGGCGGACAACAACGGCGAAGGCGGCGTGCTCGCGCTGATGGCGCTGTCGTTGCGGCCGCTCGACTCGAAGACCCGCGTCGCGGGCGCGCTGATGGCGCTCGGGATATTCGGCGCATGCATGTTCTACGGGGACGCGGTGATCACGCCGGCGATCTCGGTGATGTCGGCGGTCGAAGGTCTCGAGATCGCGACGCCGCACCTGTCCCATCTCGTGATGCCGATCACGATCGTGATCCTGATCGCGCTGTTCTGGATCCAGCGCCACGGTACCGCGCTGGTCGGCAAGCTGTTCGGCCCGATCATGGTGCTGTGGTTCGTTGTGATTGCCGCGCTCGGCGTGTACCACATCGTGCGCGTGCCGGGCATCATGGCGGCCATCAACCCGTATTACGCCGCGTCGTTCATGTCGGAGCATGTGCTGCAGGCCTATGTCGTGCTCGGCTCGGTCGTGCTGGTGCTGACCGGTGCGGAAGCGCTTTACGCGGACATGGGCCACTTCGGCGCGAAGCCGATCCGCATCGCCGCGTACGGGCTCGTGATGCCGTCGCTCGTGCTGAACTACTTCGGCCAGGGCGCGCTGCTGATCCAGAACCCGAAGGCGATCGAGAACCCGTTCTTCCTGCTGGCACCCGAATGGGGGCTGCTGCCGCTCGTCGTGCTGTCGACGGTCGCGACCGTGATCGCGTCGCAGGCGGTGATCTCGGGCGCGTATTCGCTGACGTCGCAGGCCATCCAGCTCGGCTACGTGCCGCGCATGAAAGTGCTGCATACGTCGGAACTGGCGATCGGCCAGATCTACGTGCCGGTCGTGAACTGGCTGCTGCTGTTCGTGATCCTCTGCATCGTCATCGGCTTCAAGAGCTCGGACAACCTCGCGGCCGCGTACGGCATCGCGGTGACGGCGACGATGGTGATCACGACCGTGCTCGCCGCAGTCGTGATGGTGAAG
This sequence comes from Burkholderia sp. AU4i, assembly GCF_000466765.1. Classification (NCBI taxonomy): domain Bacteria; kingdom Pseudomonadati; phylum Pseudomonadota; class Betaproteobacteria; order Burkholderiales; family Burkholderiaceae; genus Burkholderia; species Burkholderia sp. AU4i. The sequence continues at coordinate 22,893 of NZ_ASSI01000205.1, forward strand.
GTATGGAACTGGAACCGGCTGCTGGTCGGCGCGATCATCGCCGTGTTCCTCGCGGTCGATCTCGGCTTTTTCGGCGCGAACCTGCTGAAGGTTGCGCAGGGCGGCTGGCTGCCGCTCGGCATCGGCGCGTTGCTGTTCTTCCTGCTGATGACCTGGTACAAGGGGCGTCACATCGTCAAGGAGCGCACGGCCGCAGACGGTATTCCGCTCGAGCCGTTCCTGCAGGGCCTGCTCGCACATCCGCCGCATCGTGTGTCGGGCACCGCGATCTACCTGACCGGCAACGACAAGCTCGTGCCCGTCAGCCTGCTGCACAACCTGAAGCACAACAAGGTGCTGCATGAGCGGACCATTTTCCTCACGTTCGTGACGCGCGATTTTCCCTACGTGCGCGACGACAAGCGCCAGACCGCGCGTGATGCGGGCGGCGGGCTGTACATCGTGAAGGCCGAGTACGGCTTCAACGAGACGCCCGACGTGAAGGCCGTGCTCGAGGAATTCGGCCGCACGCACGACATGACGTTCGAACTGATGGACACGTCGTTCTTCCTCGCGCGCGAAACGGTCGTGCCGACGCATCTGCCCGGGATGTCGATCTGGCGTGAGCGCGTGTTCGCGTGGATGCACCAGAACGCGGCGAAGCCGACCGACTTCTTCTCGATTCCGGCGAACCGCGTGGTCGAGCTCGGCACGAAGATCGAGATCTGACCGGGTGCGGCGCGCGGGTCGTTCAGCCGCGCGCCGCCGAGTCCGCCGACCAGGCAATCAGGCCGCGATCGTCCGCATCGCCGGCCGCGGCCGCAGCCGTATAGCGCTGTGTATCCCGCGCAACCCAATCCAGATAACCGCGTATCCAGTATCGGCAGCCGTCGACAAGGCCGCGCACGCGCGTGTCGGCATGCTGGGCGAGTGCATCGGCGCAGAGGACGAATGCGCTGATCTCGGCGCGCACACGCTCGGCCGTGTAGTCGACGCTGGCCTGCAGCGTATGACCGCGGGAAGCGTGGATCATCACCATGTTCCGGAACTGCCCGGGCTGGCACGCTTCGACGCCAACGCTCTGGATGTCGTTGCTCCAGCAGACGATATGGTTCGCGTGCCGGAACAGTGTCTGGATTTCCGGCCGATGGAACGTATCGGGCGGGACGGCACCGGCATTGGCCGCGTCCGCCAGCGCGAGGCAAGGATTCATCCCGCTCGTGTGACGCCGGATCGTTTCGTATTGCTGCACTGCGATCGGCTCGGCCCTCAGGTGGCCGATAATCTGCAGTCCGGCCGTGGTGGCCCACAGGCGCATGCCTTGTGCGAAGCGCGCGAAATGTTCGGCCGACAGGCGTGCGCGCAGGCGCTGGCACACATCGAGCCATGCTCGCTCGCCATATATGGGTTGGGGGCCGGTACATTCGTAGTCGAGCACATCGATCATCGCGGTCAGATTGCGCAACGTATCGGGGCCGACCGGCTCGACGCGATCGACGAACAGGTCGTCGACGAGAAAGAACCACACGAAATAATCGGCGAGCGCCTGCAGCAGGGAAGGATCGGCGTTCGGGTAACAGCGCGCGGCGAGCCAGCCGTATCGGGTGCGTACGACGCGTTCCCGGTAGGCGTCGCTGATGAGCAGGCCGTATGCGTCGGCCCACTCGAGCATGCGCGATTCGATTCGCTCGACGTGCGGTGAACAGGCGCCGGCCCACGGCACGTCGAAAACGGGCACGCGCAATGCGGCCAGTTCGGTTTTCAGATGATCTTCTGTCATGGTTCCCCGATCCATTTTCGCGAATCCGTCCCGGTTCGCCGGTCAGGCGAATACCGGATGCAATGCGTCGCGAATCGACTGCAAAAAAGCGAGACCGAAATACGGGAGGCAGGATATTCACCGGGCATGCGAATGCCGCGGAGAATGCTGTCGCTGAACGGCAAGATCGCTGCCCAATACAGAAGCATCAAAATACGGCCGTTCGAAAACTTATTTTATGTGTCGCTTGTGAAGCGTCAAGAAAACGCATGTCGCAATGCGGATTGTTTAATTTGCCGATTAAACGCAGGGGAATGACGATGGAAACGCGCATATTCGGTTTTCATCCCGGATATCGGAAATGCAAACGACGACTCAATAAAAAAACCCGCCGGGAGGCGGGTTTTTTGTGCGGAGACGCTTTTTGCGTGCTCAGCGCTTCAGCTTCGCGAACGCCGCGGCCATTGCGCCGGCCGGTTCCGGCTCGCGCGAACGCTGCGGGCGGGCGGCGCCGCGCCCCGCGTTGCCGCGGTCCTGGCTGCTGCGCGACGACATGCCGGGCGCTGCTGCCTCGTCGTCGAGGCGCATCGTCAGCGCAATCCGCTGGCGTTTCACGTCGACGTCGAGCACCTTCACCTTGACGACCTGGCCGGCCTTCACGACTTCGTGCGGGTCCTTGATGAACTTCGTCGACATCGCGGACACATGGACGAGCCCGTCCTGGTGCACGCCGATATCCACGAACGCGCCGAACGCGGCGACGTTCGTCACGACGCCTTCGAGCGTCATGCCCGGCACGAGATCCGACACCTTCTCGACGCCTTCGCGGAACGTGGCCGTCTTGAATTCCGGACGCGGATCGCGGCCCGGCTTCTCCAGTTCGGACAGGATGTCGCGCACGGTCGGCAGGCCGAAACGTTCGTCAACAAATTCCGTCGGGGACAGGCCCGACAGCGCTTCGCGGTTGCCGAGCACGTCGTCGATGCGCTTGCTGATCTTCGCGAGCATCCGCTCGACGACCGGATACGCTTCCGGGTGCACCGACGAGCGGTCGAGCGGATTCTCGCCGCCGTTGATGCGCAGGAAGCCGGCGGCCTGTTCGAAGGTCTTGTCGCCGAGGCGCGGAACCTTGCGCAGGTGCTCGCGCGACGGGAACGGGCCGTTTGCGTCGCGGTAGTCGACGATGTTGCGCGCGAGCGTCGCGTTCAGGCCCGACACGCGCGCCAGCAGAGCGGCCGACGCGGTGTTCGCGTCGACGCCGACCGCGTTCACGCAATCCTCGACGACCGCGTCGAGCGAGCGGGCCAGTTCGCGTTGGTTCACGTCGTGCTGGTACTGGCCGACGCCGATCGCCTTCGGCTCGATCTTCACGAGCTCGGCGAGCGGGTCCTGCAGGCGGCGCGCGATCGATACGGCGCCGCGCAGCGACACGTCCATGTCGGGGAATTCCTTCGCCGCGAGTTCGGACGCCGAGTAGACCGACGCGCCGGCTTCCGACACGACGATTTTCTGCAGGCGCAGCTCCGGATGTTTTGCGATCAGTTCGCTCGCGAGCTTGTCGGTTTCGCGCGATGCGGTGCCGTTGCCGATGCTGATCAGCTCGGCCTGCGTCTGCGCGGCGAGGCGCGCGAGTTTTGCGATCGAGCCGTCCCAGTCGCGGCGCGGCTCGTGCGGGTAGATCGTGTCGGTCGCGAGCACCTTGCCGGTGCGGTCGACGACCGCGACCTTCACGCCCGTGCGCAGGCCGGGGTCGAGACCGATCACGGCCTTCGGGCCGGCCGGCGCGGCCAGCAGCAGGTCGTTCAGGTTGCGCGCGAACACGCGGATCGCTTCGGTTTCGGCCGTTTCGCGCAGCTGCGTGAGGAGTTCGTTCTCGATGTGCGGCTGCACCTTCACGCGCCAGCACCAGCGGCATACGTCGGACAGCCATTTGTCGGCCGGGCGGTTCTGGTTCGCGATGCCGAAATGGCGCGCGATCATCGCCTCGCCGGGATGCGGCACCTGGGCGTCGAGATCTTCGCCGAGGCCGAGCTTGATCGTCAGCACACCCGCGTTGCGGCCGCGGAACAGTGCGAGGGCGCGGTGCGACGGCACGGTCCTGATCGTTTCCGCGTAGTCGTAATAGTCGCGGAATTTCTCGCCTTCCTCGTTTTCCTTGCCCTCGACGACGGCCGACGACACGACACCCTGGCTGTGCAGGTAATCGCGCAGCTTGCCGAGCAGCTCGGCCGTTTCGCCGAACTGTTCGGACAGGATGTCGCGCGCGCCGTCGAGCGCGGCCTTCACGTCGGCGACGCCCTTGTCGGCGTCGACGTACGCGGCCGCCTCGGCCTGCGGGTCGAGCAGCGGGTTCGCGAGCAGGGCCTGTGCGAGCGGCTCGAGGCCGGCCTCGCGGGCGATCTGTGCACGGGTGCGGCGCTTCGGCTTGTACGGCAGATAAAGGTCTTCGAGCACCTGCTTGCTGTCGGCCGCGTCGATCGCGGCGCGCAGCTCGTCGGTCAGCTTGCCCTGTTCGTCGATGCTCGACAGGATCGCCGCGCGGCGGTCCTCGAGCTCGCGCAGATACAGGAGGCGCTCCTCGAGCTGGCGCAACTGCGTGTCGTCCAGGTTGCCGGTCACTTCCTTGCGGTACCGGGCAATGAACGGAACGGTCGAGCCTTCGTCGAGGAGTTGCACGGCCGCCGCGACCTGGCGCGGCTGGACGGACAGTTCGGTGGCGATGCGCTGTACGATCTTGAGTGCTACGGTTTCCGTCATGTCGTGGATGATCTGCCTGCTGAAATCGCGGCGCGGGCCAGCAGGCCCGAAGCGGCGGGCTGCGTGGCGGGCCCGACGGGCCAGATGCCGCGGGTGAGTGAAGCGGGGCATTTTGCCATAAATGGCGGAGCGTCCAGCCGGGGGTGATAGAATTTGACACATGTCCCGCAGCTTTCCTACGACGTTGCCAACTTCCCGAATTTCTCTCGTCGCGCTCGGCGCAGCGCTTGCCGCGGCTTTGTCTGCCGGGCCTTCCGGTGTGTTCGCGCAAGCTTCGGGCGCCACCGCGCCGGCCGCCGCCGCGGCCGCACCCGTGACGGCCACGGCCGCACCGGATTTCGACGCCCGTCAAAAAGTGCTCAATCAACGCTCCGCGGAAAACGATTATCGTTATGCGGTGGCCGAGCACGATTGCTACAGCAAGTTCTTCGTCAATCACTGTCTCGGCAAGGCGCGTGACCAGATGCGCGACGAGCGGGCGAGCATCCGCCAAGAGCAGCTCGCGCTCAACGACGAGCAGCGGGCGGTGCGCGCGCAGCAGCGCGACCAGCAGCAGGCGCTGAAGCAGGCGCAGGACGCGGCGGAAGCGCCGCAGCGCGCGGCGAACGACGCGGCAAACGCCGCTGCATTCCGCGACAAGCAGGAGCAGAATGCGCTGAAGCAGGCGCAGCGCGGCGCGGAACGGCCGCAGCGCGCGGCGAACAAGCAGGCGTACGACCAGAAGCAGGGCGACTTCCAGCGCAAGCTCGACCAGGCGCACCAGCAGGCCGCGCAGAAGGCGCAGGAGCGGACGGACAACGCGGCGCGCTACGAGCAGAAGCAGAAGGAAGCCGAGCAGCACAAGGCCGATGTCGAGCGGCGTCAGAAGGAAGCGACCGAAAAGGCGCAGCAGAAGCAACAGCAGGGGCAGTAACGTGTTGGATTGATCCGGAATCAGTCTCGTGCGCGCTGGCACGCCAGCCGGCGCGCTGCTTCGATGAGGAGGCAACTATGCAAAACCGTCACACGGAACAGCAGCAGGAATTGCACAACCGTTTGGCTGCATTGCAGGAGCAGCACCAGCAGCTCGCTCGGGAGATCGAGCTGAAGGAAGGACACTCCGACATCGACGACATCACGCTGCACCGGCTGAAGAAGGAAAAGCTGGCGGCCAAGGACAAAATCATTTTGCTGCAATCGCAGCTGGAACCGGATAAGCGCGCCTGAGCGCGGCCTGGCAAGCGCCGGCGCCGCCCGGGCGCTGGACACAGGAACGCTTGCCTTGAATTCACCGCTTGAAGCCACCCCCGATGCCCGGCGCGACGAGTCGTCCGCCGGGCGCGCTCGTGCGCCCGAAGGCACCTTTGAACTGAGCCGCAAGCGCGTCGACGAACTCGACACGATTTTCGGCGAGGGCGGATTGCTCGCGCGCGCGCTCGACGGCTATCGGCCGCGTACCTCGCAGATCGAGATGGCGCGCGCCGTCGCGTCCGCGATGGAGGCGTCCGCTCGCCGGATGCCCGAGCCCGAGATCTTCGAAACCCGCAAGCGGCCGGCGCGTCGCCTCGGCGACGGCGACAAGGCGGCCGAGCCGGGCGCGGACGCCGCCGCAGCCGAGCCCGACAGCGATGCCGGGGACAACACGCTGATCGTCGAGGCCGGCACGGGGACGGGCAAGACCTATGCGTACCTCGTGCCCGCGATGCTGTGGGGCGGCAAGGTGATCGTGTCGACCGGCACGAAACACCTGCAGGACCAGCTGTTCCAGCGCGACATCCCGACCGTGCGCAACGCGCTGGCGGTGCCGGTGTCGGTCGCGATGCTCAAGGGGCGTGCGAACTACCTGTGTCACTACTACCTGCAACGCACGGCCGACAACGGCCGGCTGCCGTCGCGGCAGGATACGGCCTACCTTCAGGAAATCGTCCGTTTCGCGAAGATCACGAAGAGCGGCGACAAGGCCGAGCTCGCGAGCGTGCCGGAAACGGCGCCCGTCTGGTCGATGGTCACGTCGACGCGCGACAACTGCCTTGGCCAGGAATGCCCGCATTACAAGGAATGCTTCGTGATGCAGGCACGGCGCGAGGCGCAGCAGGCCGACGTCGTCGTCGTCAACCACCACCTGTTCTTTGCGGACATCATGCTGCGCGACACGGGGATGGCCGAGCTGCTGCCGAACGCGAACACGGTCATCTTCGACGAAGCGCACCAGTTGCCGGAAACGGCGACGCTGTTCTTCGGCGAGACGCTGTCGACGACGCAGATTCTCGAACTCGCACGCGACACGGTAGCTGAAGGCCTGAGCCATGCGCGCGACGCGGTCGAATGGGTGAAGCTCGGCGGCGATCTCGAGCGCGCGGCGCGCGACTTGCGCCTGGCGTTCGCGAACGACCAGATCGTCCGGATGTCGCTCGCCCAGCTCGGCGACGATCACCCGATGTTCGGCGCGCTCGACGCGCTCGAGGCCGCGCTCGATGCGCTTGCGTCGGCGCTTGCCAGCCAGGCCGAACGGGCGGAATCGCTCGGCGCGTGCCTGCGGCGCGCACGCGAACTGCAGGACCTGCTGGCCGGCTGGGTCGCGCCCGGCGCAACGGAGGCGGCTGCGAAGGCCGACGCGGCGGCGGCCGGCGACAAGGCGGCATCCGACGGCGATCCGAACGAGAAGGTGCGCTGGGTCGAAGTGTTCGCGCACACGGTCCAGCTGCACGAAACGCCGCTGTCGGTCGCGCCGATCTTTGCCAAGCAGCGCGCGGGTGTGCCGCGTGCATGGGTGTTCACGTCGGCCACGCTGTCGGTGCGCGGCGATTTCACGCACTACGCGGCACAGATGGGCCTCAGCTCGCGTCGCTCGATGACGCTCGCGAGCCCGTTCGACTACCAGTCGCAAGGGCTGCTGTACGTGCCGCGCAACCTGCCGCAACCGTCTTCGCCGGCGTTTACCGATGCCGTCTTCGACGCCGCGCTGCCGGCGATCGAGGCGTCCGGTGGCGGCGTCTTCATGCTGTGCACGACGCTGCGCGCGGTCGACCGGATCGCGTCGAAGCTGCGCGACGTGATCGAATCGCGCGGCTGGAACACGCCGCTGCTCGTGCAGGGCGATGCGAGCCGTACCGAACTGCTCGACCGTTTCCGTGCATACGGCAATGCGATCCTGGTCGGCAGCCAGAGTTTCTGGGAAGGCGTCGACGTGCGCGGCGATGCGCTGTCGCTCGTCGTGATCGACAAGCTGCCGTTCGCGCCGCCGGACGATCCGGTGCTCGCCGCGCGCCTCGATGCGCTGACGAAGAAGGGGCTGAGCCCGTTCGCCGTGCATCAGTTGCCGCAGGCCGTGATCACGCTGAAGCAGGGCGCGGGCCGCCTGATTCGCGCGGAGACGGATCGCGGCGTGCTGATGATCTGCGACACGCGGCTCGTCGACAAGCCCTACGGGCGCCGGATCTGGCAGAGCCTGCCGCCGTTCAAGCGGACTCGCGAGATCGCGGTCGTCCAGGACTTCTTCGACGAGCACCGTTCCGCAAAGCGCACGTGACGACGCGCGCGGCGCTCGTCGCGCGCTCGCACCGACGCTGCCTGAGCGCGGCGCCAATAAAAAACCCGGCTCGATGGCCGGGTTTTTTGTTCGTGCAGCGGGCGCTGCATGGTGCTTTCGTCAGAACTGCCACCACGACTTCTTCGCGCCGGGGCGCGAGTGGCCCGTGACGTACGGGCTGTCGGGGAACGTGCCTGCGAGCACGCGCTTCGTGTCCTCGGCGAGTTGCGGCTGGTTCAGCTTGCCGTACGACAGGATCATGATGTGCAGCGCGTCCTCGATCGCCGGGGCGCCCTTGTAGTCCTTGATCGCGAGCTGCGCACGGTTGATGGCCGCGACGTAGGCGCCACGCCGGTAGTAGTAGTCGGCCGCGTGCACTTCATGCGACGCGAGCGCGTTGACGATGTAGCGCATGCGCGCGGCGGCGTCGGGCGCGTACTTGCTCTTCGGGAAGCGGTCGACGACGACCTTGAACGCATCGTACGATTCACGCAGTGCCTGCGGATCGCGCTCGCTCATGTCCTGGCCGGAGAACCGGCCGAACAGGCCGAGATCGTCGTTGAAGTGGATCATCCCCTTCAGGTAGTACGCGTACGGGATATCCGGATGATCCGGGTGGAGCTGGATGAAGCGATCGACGGCCTGGTCGGCGGCGGCCGCTTCGTTGTCCTTCCAGTTGCAGTACGCAACGTTGATCTGCGCCTGTTGTGCGAAGTGGCCGAACGGATCGCGACCTTGCAGCGATTCGAAATATTTCGCGCACTTGCCCCAGTCGCCGCCGGACAGTGCGTCCTGGGCCTCTGAGTATAATTTGTTGTTCGACCAGGTAGCCGTCTCGTCCTGCTTCTGCGGCAAGCCGTGGCAGCCGGCGATGAGGGCCGCGGCCGCTACCGCCGCAGCCCGGGCGGCGACGGTTCTGGCCGTGCGTTTGGTCGAATTCATCATGCTCGCATGTCCTAGCTTCAAGTCTCGGTGACCCAGTCTAAATGACCCGTTCAAGTTCGCAGAATGCCCAGCCGGGCACACCAAATCGCGAAGATTATAGCCCAAGCGATCGGCCCGCCGACGCTGCGTCGGGGGATTCCCTCGATGACGATCTGGCCGGCGACGCCATGCAGGCGCCCGTCGTGCCGTCCGCGGCGGCCGACGACGCGCCGCGCGTCGTCGAAGTGCCGCTGTCGCTCGCGGGTGAGCGCCTCGACAAGGCGCTCGCCCAACTGTTCCCCGAATTCTCGCGTAGCCGCCTGCAGAGCTGGATCGAGGCGCAGCGCGTTCTCGTCGACGGCGCGCCGGCGAAGATCCGCCAGCCGGTGCCGCTCGGCGCCAGGATCGAGCTCGTGCCCGACCTGCTCCCCGAGCAGCTCGCCTTTACGCCGGAACCGGTGCCGCTCGACGTGATCTACGAGGACGACGCGCTCGTGGTCATCAACAAGCCGGCCGGCCTCGTCGTGCATCCGGCCGCCGGCAACTGGAGCGGCACGATCCTCAACGGGCTGCTGCATCGCTATGGCGACGCGGCGGCCGGCCTGCCGCGCGCGGGGATCGTCCACCGGCTAGACAAGGAGACATCGGGCCTGATGGTGGTGGCGCGTACGCTGGCCGCGCAGACGGATCTCGTGCGCCAGTTGCAGGCCCGCACGGTGAAGCGCCGCTATTTCGCGCTCGTGTGGGGCACGATGCCCGAGGAAGGCACGATCGATGCGCCGATCGGCCGCGATCCGCGCGAACGCACGCGCATGGCCGTCGTCACCGGCGCATCGGGCAAGCCCGCGCGCACGCATTTCCGCACGGTTGACACATGCCTGTGGCAACGTCAGCCGGTTTCGGCGATCCAGTGCGATCTCGAGACCGGCCGCACGCACCAGATCCGCGTGCACTGCGCGCATGCCGGGCACCCGCTGCTCGGCGACCCCGTGTACGGGCGTGCGCGCGGCAAGCGCTCGGTCGCGCCGTTGCCGGACGGTTTCGCGCGGCAGGCGCTGCATGCATGGCGGCTCGGTCTCGTACACCCGGTCACGGGCAAGGCGATGCAGTGGCGCTGCCCGCTGCCGGACGACATGAACGCCCTCGTCGCGGCGCTCGGCTTCGGGCAGGGCGACGAGGAATTCGACGACGATGACGGTGTCTACGACGATGACGATTTCGGCGGCGAGTATCACGACGATGAGCCGTACCTGGACGATGAGGAGGAGTGAGTGCCGATGACGAACCTGGCGCCGTTGACGTGGCAGGACTGCGTACAGCCCGACTGGCAGGTGTCGCCGCGCGTGCGCGCGCTGATCACGACGCGCGACGGCGGGGTGAGCGAAGGCCCGTACGGGCGCTGGCAGGGCGCGGAAGCTCTGCCGGGCGGGATGAATCTCGGCCTGCATACCGGTGACGATCCGGCTCATGTCGCCGCGAATCGCGCGCGCCTGCTCGCGCTGGCTGGCCAGTCGAGCGCCGCGTGGCTCGAACAGGTTCACGGCGCGCAGATCGTGCGCGCGGACGAGGTGATCGCGGCGGCAGACACAGCGGTTGCGCCGGTGCAGGCCGACGCGAGTGTCACCGACCGTGCCGGCGCCGTCTGCGTCGTGATGGTCGCGGATTGCCTGCCCGTGCTGCTGTGCGACACGCAGGGCCGCGCCGTCGGCGCCGCGCATGCGGGCTGGCGCGGGCTGGCGGCCGGCATCGTCGAACAGACGGCGGCGCGGGTCGCGGCGCTCGCGGGCGGTGCGACGGACGCGCTTCATGCTTACCTCGGGCCGGCGATCGGCCCGCGGGCGTTCGAGGTCGGCGCCGACGTGCGTGACGCGTTTCTCGACACGGCCCCGCAGTCGGAGCATGATGAAACCCGGCTTGCGTTCGTCGCGATCGACGGCGCGCCCGGCAAGTTCCTGGCCGATCTCTACGCGCTCGCGCGCTTGCGTCTTGCCCGTGCGGGCGTGGCGCACGTGAGCGGCGGGACGGCCTGCACGGTCACCGAGCAGGCGCGCTTCTATTCGTACCGGCGCGACCGCGTGACGGGCCGCATGGCGGCGGCGATCTGGCTGGCGGATTGACGGGATGCGCATGGGCGCGGAATTTGTCGCGCTGCAAAATCGGGTTATCTCGATTTTGCGGCGGCCATGCCGCGTTACGTGCGCGGCTGAATGAAAAATGCGAAGTCAAGTCAATCAAAATGTTTTATGTTTCGCCGGAACCCTTGTCCCGCCTGTTGCGCGAGGATTATCTCCGTGCGGAATTGTTCAGCGGTTTGATATGGCGCTTCACATGGGGAAAACGATAATGATAAAAATACCGCACTGCGGCAGAATCTGGAGACGCCTCTCCAGAGCATGACGGCCCGGCTCGCAGCCGGCACGCCGCGCGCGAGCAGGATTTCACGATAGACGCTCACGAATCACCGGTAAGGCAGGTAATGACAGCATCGAAAAAATCGTCGACGTCCGCTGAAGCGGGCACTTCCTCGGGCAGCATTGGTTTCGATCCGGCCGCCCAGCCGATGCAGCAGATGTTCGAGTCGTGGTTGAACGCGTGGCGCGGTTTTGCGGATCCGGCACGTGCCGCGACTGCGTCGGCCACCGTGAATCCGTTCGCGACATTCCAGTTTCCGACCTCGTTTCCGTTCCAGGTGCCGTCGATGCCCGATTTCGGCGCGATGGCGTCGCCGTTCGCCGGGCTGAAGCTGCCGGCCGCCGCGATTCCCCCCGAGCGGCTTCAGGCGTTGCAGGCCGACTACGCGCGCGATTGCATGGCGCTGATGCAGCAGGCCGCCGCCGCGAAGCTCGAGTCGCCCGAACTGAAGGACCGCCGCTTCAGCGGCGATGCATGGAAGGCGTCGCCGGCGCATGCGTTCGCGGCGGCCTGGTATCTGCTCAACGCGCGCTATCTGCAGGAACTGGCCGACGCGCTTCAGACCGATCCGAAGACGCGCGAGCGCATTCGTTTCACGGTCCAGCAGTGGACGGCCGCCGCCGCGCCGAGCAACTTCCTCGCACTCAATCCCGACGCACAGAAATCGATTCTCGAGACGCAGGGCGAAAGCCTGCGGCAGGGGATGATGAACCTGCTCGGCGACCTGCAGCGCGGCAAGATTTCGCAGACCGACGAATCGCAGTTCGTGGTCGGCAAGAACCTCGGGTGTACTGAAGGTGCGGTCGTCTACGAGAACGACCTGATCCAGCTGATCCAGTACACGCCGAAGACGGACAAGGTGTTCGAGCGGCCGCTCCTGATCGTCCCGCCGTGCATCAACAAGTTCTACATCCTCGACCTGCAGCCCGAGAATTCGCTCGTCGCGCATGCGCTGTCGAATGGCCATCAGGTGTTCCTCGTGTCGTGGCGCAACGCGGACGCATCGGTCGCGCACAAGACGTGGGACGACTACATGAACGAAGGGCTGCTCGCGGCGATCGACGCCGTGCAGCAGGTGAGCGGCCGCGAGCAGATCAACACGCTCGGCTTCTGCGTCGGCGGCACGATGCTCGCGACAGCGCTCGCGGTGCTCGCTGCGCGCGGCGAACATCCGGTCGCGTCGATGACGCTGCTCACCGCGATGCTCGACTTCAGCGATACCGGCATCCTCGACGTGTTCGTCGACGAGGCGCACGTGCAGATGCGCGAGCAGACCATCGGCGGCAAGAACGGCACGCAGCCGGGGCTGATGCGCGGCGTCGAGTTCGCGAACACGTTCTCGTTCCTGCGGCCGAACGATCTCGTGTGGAACTACGTCGTCGACAACTACCTGAAGGGCCGCACGCCGGCGCCGTTCGACCTGCTGTACTGGAACGGCGATTCGACGAGCCTGCCGGGCCCGATGTACGCGTGGTACCTGCGCAATACCTATCTCGAGAACAAGTTGCGCGAGCCGGGCGCGTTGACCGTGTGCGGCGAATCGGTCGACCTGACGCTGATCGACGTGCCGACCTTCATCTACGGCTCGCGCGAGGATCACATCGTGCCGTGGCAGACGGCCTATGCGTCGACGTCGATCCTGTCGGGCCCGCTGAAGTTCGTGCTCGGCGCGTCGGGGCACATCGCGGGCGTGATCAATCCGCCGGCGAAGAAGAAGCGCAGCTACTGGATCAATGACAGCGACCTGCCCGAATCGGCGGACGACTGGTTTGCCGGTGCGACCGAGCATCCGGGAAGCTGGTGGACGACCTGGGTCGAGTGGCTCGACCAGTACGGCGGCCGCAAGGTGGCGCCGCCTGCCCAGCCCGGTTCCGCACAATTCCCGGTGATCGAGCCGGCGCCGGGCCGGTACGTATTGCAGCGCGATTGACGAAAGACGGACAGCGGCGCACGCTGTCCGGTGCACCGCAGTTTTTTTAACAGGGCCGGTAGCGATGCGCCGTGTCGTGCGGGCCTGGAGGAAAGGGAAATGACGGACGTAGTGATCGTATCGGCCGCGCGGACCGCGGTCGGCAAATTCGGCGGTTCGCTTGCGAAGATTGCGGCGCCCGAACTGGGCGCGACGGTGATCCGCGCGGTGCTGGAGCGCGCGGGCGTGAAGCCCGAGCAGGTGAGCGAAGTGATCATGGGCCAGGTGTTGACGGCCGGCTCGGGCCAGAACCCGGCGCGGCAGTCGCTGATCAAGGCCGGGCTGCCGACGGCAGTACCGGGGATGACGATCAACAAGGTGTGCGGCTCGGGCCTGAAGGCCGTGATGCTGGCGGCGAACGCGATCGTCGCGGGCGACGCGGACATCGTGATCGCGGGTGGCCAGGAGAACATGAGCGCGTCGCCGCACGTGCTGCCGGGCTCGCGCGACGGCTTCCGGATGGGCGATGCGAAGCTGGTCGACACGATGATCGTCGACGGCCTGTGGGACGTGTACAACCAGTACCACATGGGCATCACGGCGGAGAACGTCGCGAAGGAATACGGGATCACGCGCGAAGAGCAGGACGCGTTCGCGGCGCTGTCGCAGAACAAGGCGGAAGCCGCGCAGAAGGCCGGCCGCTTCGACGACGAGATCGTGCCGGTGTCGATCCCGCAACGCAAGGGCGAGCCGCTGCAGTTCGCGACCGACGAATTCGTGCGTCACGGCGTGACGGCGGAATCGC
>NZ_ASSI01000206.1:0-7128 GCF_000466765.1 Burkholderia sp. AU4i
ATCGCGTGATCTTCATGGACAAGGGCGCGATCGTCGAGGACGACCGCAAGGACGATTTCTTCTCGAATCCGAAATCGGAACGCGCGAAGGACTTCCTCGCGAAGATCCTGCACTGAACGCTGCCGCGACGCATCCGCCCCTTCCGATCGCCCGCTCCATGCCGGCCTTTCCGATGAAACGACTGCCTTCCCTCAACGCGCTGCAGATCTTCGACATCGTCGCCCGCCACGGCAGCTTCACGCGCGCCGCCGAGCAGCTGTGCCTGACGCAGGGTGCGGTGAGCCGGCAGGTCCTCGCGCTGGAGGCGTTCTACCAGTTCCCGCTATTCAAGCGCACGCCAAAGGGACTGACGCTGACGGCGGAAGGCGAGCTGCTGTTACCGACGGTGCGCGAGAGCTTTGCGCGCATCGAAGAGGTATCGATGCGCCTGTCGCGCCGGCGCACCGAGCTCGCGCTGAAGGTGCCGACCTGCATGATGCAGTGGATGTTGCCGCGGATCATGCGGTTTCAGTCCGAGCACCCGGAGCTCCGGGTGCAGATCACGACGACCTGGGGCCATCACGTCGATTTCCGCATGGAGCCGTTCGACGCCGCGGTGATCTACGCTCCCGGCGCCGGCCCCGACATGTACGCGATCCCGCTGTTCGAAGAGCGGCTCACGCCGGTATGCTCGCCGGACCTGCTGAACCGCCATCCGCTCGCAAGCGTCGACGACCTGGCCAACCATACGCTGCTGCATCCGACCCGCGATCACCGCGACTGGAAACGGTGGCTCGACCATGCGGGCGCACCGCACGTCGACTCGACGCGCGGATTGAGCTTCGAGACGCTCGATCTCGCCACCCACGCGGCGATCGACGGCTACGGCATCGCGATCGGCGACCGGACGCTCGTCGACGAAAGCGTGGCGGCGCACCGGCTCGTGACGCCGTTCGACGTGTCGATGCCGACCGGGATGGGCTATTACTTCGTGTATCCGGGCGGCGCCGAGCAGCAGCAGAAGATCCAGCTGTTCGGCGACTGGATCACGGGCGAACGCGAGCGCCAGACCTCCGTTTTCAGTCGGCGCGCGTGAGCCGGCTCATCGGCACGGCACGCAAGCGCTTGCGTACCGCATACGGCCGCCCGGCGCACCCGACCGGATCCGGCCCGCGCAATGCCGGCAGGCAGCGATTTCCCTTCGCTTCCAGTTCGCTTTCGAACCGCTCCGCAACCGTGAATAAACGGGATTATTGAATCCAAAAATTTCGATATTTTATTTTCGGCTTATCCACTAAACTTTTTCATGGCAATTCGCCGACCTTCGTTTGCCGAAGCACTTCAATTCTCCGACTCATTAAATCAATCAAGGAGTTTGAAATGTAAGCTGCCGCAATTTCATCGGGAACCACGCCGTCGATTCGTGTCGACGCGGCCAACGGCAACCGGATCACCAAGCACTGCTGCTACGGCCAAGGCCGGCACACGGGCGCGTTCAGCCAGGCAGGCGACAACGTGTCGGCGACGTGCTGGCGGGGCGGCAGCGGCGGCACGACGACCGAGTATCGCCGGGACGGTGAAGGCCGAACGGGGGCGGATACACGGGTTCCTGATCGAGGTGCCTGGGCGCGAGGGTTTCGCGCCATGAACGGCGCAATGCGAACTGCCTTTTTACATTGCGCCGCCTTTTTAATTTGATCTGGATTGTTTTAACCCATTCATCGTCACACGCAAACCGAATAAAATCAAAAAAGAAACAATCCAACGCGCCGTGCGCCGTGTAGTCGCTTCTTTATTTTGACTTTGAACCTGCAGTTTGCCGGCGGACATGCCGGGAACAACGCGACACCATCCGGTCAGCTTATCTCCCGCAACGTCCCAAGCAGCACCTTCCTGCAACTCGCGACCATCTGCGCTTCCGGATCGCGATATTCCGTGAGCAGCCACGCCGCGCCGACGTTCGTCATCGCGCCGACGAGCGCGAGCCCGATCAGCCGCTGCTCGGTGCGCTCCGCGGGCGTCGCCGCTTCGCGCGGCGCGCCGATCGCCATGATCAGCTTACCGAAGTCGATCAGCATGCGCTGGTAGGTCATGTCGGTGTCCGCGCTCACGCCCATCACCTCGAGCAGCAGCACGCGCGCCGCGCACGGGTCGCGCAGGAACGCGAAGAACGCGGCGAGCCCGGCATCGATGCTCTCGCGCAGATCGCCGCCGCGCTCGGCCACTGCCCGCGCGACTGCCTCGTGCAACTGCTGCGCGTGATGCAGGTAGGTGCAGCGCAGCAAATCCTCGGTGCTGTCGAACGCCGCATAAAAATAGCGATCGTTCAGCTTCGCTTCCTGGCAGATCGACCGTACCGTCGCCTTGCGGAACCCGACCGTGCCGAACACGCGCGTCGCCGCGCGGATCAGCGCGTCGCGCCGCTCGGCGGCCCGCACCTCGGGCGCCACGCCGCCATACGCGCGGCCCCGTTTTTCCGTTTC
Organism: Burkholderia sp. AU4i; assembly: GCF_000466765.1. NCBI lineage: Bacteria > Pseudomonadati > Pseudomonadota > Betaproteobacteria > Burkholderiales > Burkholderiaceae > Burkholderia > Burkholderia sp. AU4i. The sequence goes on from NZ_ASSI01000206.1 coordinate 2,463, forward strand.
GAGTGCTTTCTCCATTCCGCTATTTGACATCAGGACACCCGAAAACTAAAGTGGTGACGATCAACACCACATTAGACGCGCCGCCGGTACAGGGCAAGCGGAACGGGAGGAGCAACGGATGAACGGGTTTTCCGGCAAGGTCGCCGCGATCACGGGCGCCGGTTCGGGCATGGGCCGCAGCCTCGCGGTCGAGCTTGCGCGGCGGGGCTGCGAGGTCGCGCTCGCCGACGTCAACGAAACCGGGCTCGCCGGCACGGCGGCCGCCTGCGCCCAGCATGGCGTGCGCGTGAGCACGCGGCGGCTCGACGTCGCCGACCGCGATGCGGTGTTCGCGTGGGCCGATTTCGTGCGCGCCGGGCATGGCAAGGTCAACCTGATCTTCAACAACGCGGGCGTGTCGCTGGCCGCCAGCGCCGAGACCGCGGACATCGCCGATCTCGAATGGATCGTCGGCATCAACTTCTGGGGCGTCGTGCACGGCACGCAGGCATTCCTGCCGCACCTGCGCGCGTCGGGCGACGGACACGTCGTCAATACGTCGAGCCTGTTCGGGCTCGTCGCGATGCCGACGCAAAGCGCTTACAACGCGACCAAGTTCGCGGTGCGCGGCTTTACCGAGGCACTGCGGATGGAGCTCGAACTCGACGGCGCGCCGGTGAGCGCGACCTGCGTGCATCCGGGCGGCGTCGCGACGAACATCGTCGACGCGGGCCGCGTCGATACCAGCATCCACGCACTCACCGGCCAGGACGAAGCGACCCATCGCCGCCAGGCGAACCGGCTGATCAACGCGACGACGGCCGACGAGGCCGCGCGGCAGATCCTCGCGGGTGTCGAGCGCAATGCGCGCCGCGTGCTCGTCGGCGCCGACGCACGCCGGCTCGACAGGATCGCGCGCCTGCTCGGCGCCGGTTACCAGTGGCTGATGCTGCGCCACGTGCGCCGCGCCCGGGCCCGCAACCTCCGCCCGAAGGAAGTCCCGGCCGCGCTCCCGACCACGCCCACCAAGGACCCCGCATGACCTCGACGACGACCGACCGGCGCGACGCGCCGCCCGCCCCCGGCGACAGCCGCGACCTCGACGTGCTGATCGTCGGTGCCGGGCTGTCCGGCATCGGCGCGGCGTATCACCTGAAGCAGCGCTGCCCGTATGCAAGCGTGGCCATCGTCGAGGCGCGCGACGCGATCGGCGGCACCTGGGACCTGTTCCGCTATCCGGGCGTCCGTTCGGATTCCGACATGTTCACGCTCGGCTACAGCTTCCGCCCGTGGCACAGCGACAAGGCGATCTCCGACGGCCAGACGATCCTCGACTACATCCGCGACACCGCGCGCACCTACGGCATCGACAAGACGATCCGCTACGGCCAGAAAGTCGTCGCGGCCGACTGGGATTCGAACCGCGCGCGCTGGACGGTACGCATCGAGCGCACGCAGGGCGGCACGACCGACACGCTCGTCTACACCTGCCGCTTCCTGTTCATGTGCAGCGGCTACTACGACTACGACGCCGGCTACCTGCCCGACTGGGCCGGGATGGACACGTTCGAAGGCAAGCTCGTGCATCCGCAGCACTGGCCGAAGGACCTGTCGTATGCGAACCGGCGCGTCGTCGTGATCGGCAGCGGCGCGACGGCCGTCACGCTCGTGCCGTCGATGGCGGCCGACGCGCAGCACGTGACGATGCTGCAGCGCTCGCCGACCTACATCGTGTCGCTGCCCGCGCGCGACAGGATCGCGAACGCGTTGCGCCGCGTGCTGCCGTCCCGGCTCGCGCACCGGCTCGTGCGTGTGAAGAACGTGCTGCTGACGATTTACCTGTACAACGTGTCGCGCCGCAAGCCCGACCAGACGAAGAAGTTCATCATCCGCGCGGCCAGCAAGCAGCTCGGCCCCGACTTCGACGTCGCGAAGCACCTGACGCCGCGCTACATGCCGTGGGACCAGCGCGTGTGCCTCGTGCCGAACGGCGACCTGTTCAAGTCGATCCGCGCGGGCCGCGCGTCGATCGTCACCGACGAGATCGAGCGCTTCACGCCGACCGGCCTCAAGCTGAAGAGCGGCCAGCAGCTCGACGCGGACGTGATCGTCACCGCGACCGGGCTGAAGGTGAAGATGCTCGGCGGCGCGCGCGTCACGGTCGACGGCCGCGCGGTCGACCTGCCGGAGACCGTGTCGTACAAGGGAATGATGTACAGCGACGTGCCGAACCTCGCGTCGTCGTTCGGCTACACGAACGCGTCGTGGACGCTGAAGGCCGAGCTGATCGCGCGCTACGTGTGCCGGCTGCTCAACCACATGCGCGCGAACGACTTCGACACGTGCGTGCCGCGGCTCGGCGCCGGCGAGCTCGGCGACGTGCCGGCCGTCAACCTGAGCTCGGGCTACATCCAGCGCGCGGCCGGCATCCTGCCGAAGCAGGGCCATCGCAAGCCGTGGAAATTCCACCAGAACTACGTGCGCGATCTCGCGTCGCTGAAGTTCAGCCCGCTCGCCGATTCGGCGATGCATTTCGAACGCCGCGCGAAAGCCGGCACGGCCGCCGCGGCGCCGGTTGCCGAACCCGCACTCGAACCCCGTTGAGGCCGACATGACCCCTACGCTCCATCTGATCCAGAACGTCCTGCTCGGCGTCGTCGCGGCGCTCGCCGCGCTCGCGCTGTTTACCGGTTACGTGGCCCGTCGCGTGACGCGCGCGTTTCCGCCCGAAGGCCGCTTCGTCGACGTCGGCGGCGACCGCATCCACTACGTCGAATACGGTAGCGGCCCGCCGATCGTGTTCGTCCACGGGCTTGCCGGGCAACTGCGCAATTTCGCGTACCTGCCGCTCGCGCGGCTCGCGCAGCAGCATCGCGTGATCCTCATCGACCGCCCGGGCGCCGGCCGCTCGCTGCGCGGCGCGGCTTCGCAGGCGAACGTGTTCGCGCAGGCCCGCACGGTCGCCGCGTTCATCGACGCGCTGCGGCTCGACAAGCCCGTGCTGGTCGGCCACTCGCTCGGCGGTGCGATCGCGCTTGCCGTCGGCCTCAACCATGCGGACCGCGTGAGCCGGCTCGCGCTGATCGCGCCGCTGTCGCACCAGCAGACCGAGCCGCCGGCGCCGTTCAAGCCGCTGATGCTGCCCTCGCCGCTCGTGCGCCGCTTCGTGTCGTGGACCTTCGCGATCCCGCTGACGATCCTGACCGGCCGCAAGGCCGTGCGCCAGGTGTTCGCGCCGGAAGACGTGCCGCGCGACTTCCCGGTCAAGGGCGGCGGCCTGCTCGGGATGCGCCCGCACGTGTTCTACGCGACGGCGACCGACCTGCTGTCGGCGCCCGTCGACCTGCCCGCGATGGAACGCCGCTACGCGGAACTCGCGCTGCCGGTCGACGTGCTGTACGGCCGCGCCGATCCGATCCTGAACTGGCGCGAGCACGGCGACGCGCTCGCGAAGAAATCGGCGCGCGTGCGGCTGAAGGTCGTCGAGGGCGGGCACATGCTGCCGGTCACGATTCCGGAGGCCACCGCCGACTGGCTGCTCGAAGTCGCCGCCGCGCCGGCCGAGGCGGCCGAGGCGGCTCCGCAGGCAGCGCGCGTCGCGCACTGAGCCGGAAACCGGCGAAACCGGCGAAACCGGGCCTGATTCCGCGCCCGCCGTGCAGCCGAAGCGGTGGCCGAATCAGGTTTCGTCGTCGGGCACCGACAGCCCGAGATCCGAGATCACCTCCCGCGCGCTGCGGAATGCCTCGACCGCGGCCGGCGCGCCCGCGTACAGCGCGCTGTGCAGCAACACCTCGCGGATCTCGACGAGGCTCGCGCCGTTGTTGAGCGCGCCGCGAATGTGCCCCTTCAGTTCCGTGCTGCGGCCGAGCGCCGCCAGCATCGCGCACGTGCACAGGCTGCGCGTCTTCAGGTCGATCCCGCCCCGCTGCCAAGTGCTGCCCCACGCGTGTTCGTTCAGCCAGTCCTGCAGCGGGCGCGAAAAACCGTCGAGGTCGCGCATCGCGCGCTCGACGAACGCCTCGCCCATCACGTCGATTCGCCGCGCCTTGCCGTTTTCCCTGTCCTGTTCGCTCATGTCCGGGTCCTGTATGGAGTCGTGGCCGCTTTGGCATCGTCGGCAGCCGGGGATTTCGCGCCATGTTCATCGGGCCGGCGCGTTTCGTCAAAGATGCGGCCCTCGGTTCGAAGGCATCCGCGCAGCGCGATATCGAACGCTACGTAACATCGCGCCGCGCGTTACGGCGGCTTACGGGAACATCGCAACCGCCGCGCCCGCGCACCGAGCATGCCCGTCGCGCGAAAGCGCCGTTACTCCGTTTAAATCGCGCCGATATTCCCGATACCTGCAATAAAGCGCGACACCGTTTCGCGAATTCTGTCGTGGCGCGGAATTTGCAGAGAAGGCTTGGACACACTTCCAATGTCGAGGCCAACATGCACACACTCTTCAAGAAGACGACGGTAACGATGGCCGTCTCGTCGCTGCTCGCACTATATGGTTGCGGCTCGGTCGATGGACCGACGACCCCGCCGACGATCAAGCCGAGCACGTCAGGGACGGGCGGCAGCTCGGGGACTTCGGGTACGTCGGGCGGTGGGACGTCGGGGACTTCGGGGGGCGGGACTTCGGGTAGTTCGGGGACTTCGGGTACTTCCGGTACCTCAGGCACTTCCGGTACGTCGG
>NZ_ASSI01000207.1:0-5386 GCF_000466765.1 Burkholderia sp. AU4i
CCGAAGTTGCGGCTCATTCTGATTCTGAACAGCTTCTTGGGAAGTAGCGACAGCTTGGTTTTTAGTGAGTTGTTCCATTCTTTAGCTCCTAGACCTTTAGCAGCAAGGTCCATATCTGACTTTTTGTTAACGTATTTAGCCACATAGAAACCAACAGCCATATAACTGGTAGCTTTAAGCGGCTCACCTTTAGCATCAACAGGCCACAACCAACCAGAACGTGAAAAAGCGTCCTGCGTGTAGCGAACTGCGATGGGCATACTGTAACCATAAGGCCACGTATTTTGCAAGCTATTTAACTGGCGGCGATTGCGTACCCGACGACCAAAATTAGGGTCAACGCTACCTGTAGGAAGTGTCCGCATAAAGTGCACCGCATGGAAATGAAGACGGCCATTAGCTGTACCATACTCAGGCACACAAAAATACTGATAGCAGTCGGCGTGTGAATCATTAGCCTTGCGACCCTCGGCAGCAAGAACCATACGACCAATATCACGAAAATAGTCACGCAAAGCATTGGGATTATCATAAAACGCCTCTAATCGGTCGTCAGCCAACGTGAGAGTGTCAAAAACGATAAACCAACCATCAGCATGAGCCTGTCGCATTGCATTCATCAAACGCTGAATAGCAAAGCCTCTACGCGATTTCATAGTGGAGGCCTCCAGCAATCTTGAACACTCATCCTTAATACCTTTCTTTTTGGGGTAATTATACTCATCGCGAATATCCTTAAGAGGGCGTTCAGCAGCCAGCTTGCGGCAAAACTGCGTAACCGTCTTCTCGTTCTCTAAAAACCATTTTTCGTCCCCTTCGGGGCGGTGGTCTATAGTGTTATTAATATCAAGTTGGGGGAGCACATTGTAGCATTGTGCCAATTCATCCATTAACTTCTCAGTAACAGATACAAACTCATCACGAACGTCAGAAGCAGCCTTATGGCCGTCAACATACATATCACCATTATCGAACTCAACGCCCTGCATACGAAAAGACAGAATCTCTTCCAAGAGCTTGATGCGGTTATCCATCTGCTTATGGAAGCCAAGCATTGGGGATTGAGAAAGAGTAGAAATGCCACAAGCCTCAATAGCAGGTTTAAGAGCCTCGATACGCTCAAAGTCAAAATAATCAGCGTGACATTCAGAAGGGTAATAAGAACGAACCATAAAAAAGCCTCCAAGATTTGGAGGCATGAAAACATACAATTGGGAGGGTGTCAATCCTGACGGTTATTTCCTAGACAAATTAGAGCCAATACCATCAGCTTTACCGTCTTTCCAGAAATTGTTCCAAGTATCGGCAACAGCTTTATCAATACCATGAAAAATATCAACCACACCAGAAGCAGCATCAGTGACGACATTAGAAATATCCTTTGCAGTAGCGCCAATATGAGAAGAGCCATACCGCTGATTCTGCGTTTGCTGATGAACTAAGTCAACCTCAGCACTAACCTTGCGAGTCATTTCTTTGATTTGGTCATTGGTAAAATACTGACCAGCCGTTTGAGCTTGAGTAAGCATTTGGCGCATAATCTCGGAAACCTGCTGTTGCTTGGAAAGATTGGTGTTTTCCATAATAGACGCAACGCGAGCAGTAGACTCCTTCTGTTGATAAGCAAGCATCTCATTTTGTGCATATACCTGGTCTTTCGTATTCTGGCGTGAAGTCGCCGACTGAATGCCAGCAATCTCTTTTTGAGTCTCATTTTGCATCTCGGCAATCTCTTTCTGATTGTCCAGTTGCATTTTAGTAAGCTCTTTTTGATTCTCAAATCCGGCGTCAACCATACCAGCAGAGGAAGCATCAGCACCAGCACGCTCCCAAGCATTAAGCTCAGGAAATGCAGCAGCAAGATAATCACGAGTATCCTTTCCTTTATCAGCGGCAGACTTGCCACCAAGTCCAACCAAATCAAGCAACTTATCAGAAACGGCAGAAGTGCCAGCCTGCAACGTACCTTCAAGAAGTCCTTTACCAGCTTTAGCCATAGCACCAGAAACAAAACTAGGGACGGCCTCATCAGGGTTAGGAACATTAGAGCCTTGAATGGCAGATTTAATACCAGCATCACCCATGCCTACAGTATTGTTATCGGTAGCAAGCACATCACCTTGAATGCCACCGGAGGCGGCTTTTTGACCGCCTCCAAACAATTTAGACATGGCGCCACCAGCAAGAGCAGAAGCAATACCGCCAGCAATAGCACCAAACATAAATCACCTCACTTAAGTGGCTGGAGACAAATAATCTCTTTAATAACCTGATTCAGCGAAACCAATCCGCGGCATTTAGTAGCGGTAAAGTTAGACCAAACCATGAAACCAACATAAACATTATTGCCCGGCGTACGGGGAAGGACGTCAATAGTCACACAGTCCTTGACGGTATAATAACCACCATCATGGCGACCATCCAAAGGATAAACATCATAGGCAGTCGGGAGGGTAGTCGGAACCGAAGAAGACTCAAAGCGAACCAAACAGGCAAAAAATTTAGGGTCGGCATCAAAAGCAATATCAGCACCAACAGAAACAACCTGATTAGCGGCGTTGACAGATGTATCCATCTGAATGCAATGAAGAAAACCACCATTACCAGCATTAACCGTCAAACTATCAAAATATAACGTTGACGATGTAGCTTTAGGTGTCTGTAAAACAGGTGCCGAAGAAGCTGGAGTAACAGAAGTGAGAACCAGCTTATCAGAAAAAAAGTTTGAATTATGGCGAGAAATAAAAGTCTGAAACATGATTAAACTCCTAAGCAGAAAACCTACCGCGCTTCGCTTGGTCAACCCCTCAGCGGCAAAAATTAAAATTTTTACCGCTTCGGCGTTATAACCTCACACTCAATCTTTTATCACGAAGTCATGATTGAATCGCGAGTGGTCGGCAGATTGCGATAAACGGTCACATTAAATTTAACCTGACTATTCCACTGCAACAACTGAACGGACTGGAAACACTGGTCATAATCATGGTGGCGAATAAGTACGCGTTCTTGCAAATCACCAGAAGGCGGTTCCTGAATGAATGGGAAGCCTTCAAGAAGGTGATAAGCAGGAGAAACATACGAAGGCGCATAACGATACCACTGACCCTCAGCAATCTTAAACTTCTTAGACGAATCACCAGAACGGAAAACATCCTTCATAGAAATTTCACGCGGCGGCAAGTTGCCATACAAAACAGGGTCGCCAGCAATATCGGTATAAGTCAAAGCACCTTTAGCGTTAAGGTACTGAATCTCTTTAGTCGCAGTAGGCGGAAAACGAACAAGCGCAAGAGTAAACATAGTGCCATGCTCAGGAACAAAGAAACGCGGCACAGAATGTTTATAGGTCTGTTGAACACGACCAGAAAACTGGCCTAACGACGTTTGGTCAGTTCCATCAACATCATAGCCAGATGCCCAGAGATTAGAGCGCATGACAAGTAAAGGACGGTTGTCAGCGTCATAAGAGGTTTTACCTCCAAATGAAGAAATAACATCATGGTAACGCTGCATGAAGTAATCACGTTCTTGGTCAGTATGCAAATTAGCATAAGCAGCTTGCAGACCCATAATGTCAATAGATGTGGTAGAAGTCGTCATTTGGCGAGAAAGCTCAGTCTCAGGAGGAAGCGGAGCAGTCCAAATGTTTTTGAGATGGCAGCAACGGAAACCATAACGAGCATCATCTTGATTAAGCTCATTAGGGTTAGCCTCGGTACGGTCAGGCATCCACGGCGCTTTAAAATAGTTGTTATAGATATTCAAATAACCCTGAAACAAATGCTTAGGGATTTTATTGGTATCAGGGTTAATCGTGCCAAGAAAAGCGGCATGGTCAATATAACCAGTAGTGTTAACAGTCGGGAGAGGAGTGGCATTAACACCATCCTTCATGAACTTAATCCACTGTTCACCATAAACGTGACGATGAGGGACATAAAAAGTAAAAATGTCTACAGTAGAGTCAATAGCAAGGCCACGACGCAATGGAGAAAGACGGAGAGCGCCAACGGCGTCCATCTCGAAGGAGTCGCCAGCGATAACCGGAGTAGTTGAAATGGTAATAAGACGACCAATCTGACCAGCAAGGAAGCCAAGATGGGAAAGGTCATGCGGCATACGCTCGGCGCCAGTTTGAATATTAGACATAATTTATCCTCAAGTAAGGGGCCGAAGCCCCTGCAATTAAAATTGTTGACCACCTACATACCAAAGACGAGCGCCTTTACGCTTGCCTTTAGTACCTCGCAACGGCTGCGGACGACCAGGGCGAGCGCCAGAACGTTTTTTACCTTTAGACATTACATCACTCCTTCTGCACGTAATTTTTGACGCACGTTTTCTTCTGCGTCAGTAAGAACGTCAGTGTTTCCTGCGCGTACACGCAAGGTAAACGCGAACAATTCAGCGGCTTTAACCGGACGCTCGACGCCATTAATAATGTTTTCCGTAAATTCAGCGCCTTCCATGATGAGACAGGCCGTTTGAATGTTGACGGGATGAACATAATAAGCAATGACGGCAGCAATAAACTCAACAGGAGCAGGAAAGCGAGGGTATCCTACAAAGTCCAGCGTACCATAAACGCAAGCCTCAACGCAGCGACGAGCACGAGAGCGGTCAGTAGCAATCCAAACTTTGTTACTCGTCAGAAAATCGAAATCATCTTCGGTTAAATCCAAAACGGCAGAAGCCTGAATGAGCTTAATAGAGGCCAAAGCGGTCTGGAAACGTACGGATTGTTCAGTAACTTGACTCATGATTTCTTACCTATTAGTGGTTGAACAGCATCGGACTCAGATAGTAATCCACGCTCTTTTAAAATGTCAACAAGAGAATCTCTACCATGAACAAAATGTGACTCATATCTAAACCAGTCCTTGACGAACGTGCCAAGCATATTAAGCCACTTCTCCTCATCCAACGCGTCAGTTTTTGACAGAATCGTTAGTTGATGGCGAAAGGTCGCAAAGTAAGAGCTTCTCGAGCTGCGCAAGGATAGGTCGAATTTTCTCATTTTCCGCCAGCAGTCCACTTCGATTTAATTCGTAAACAAGCAGTAGTAATTCCTGCTTTATCAAGATAATTTTTCGACTCATCAGAAATATCCGAAAGTGTTAACTTCTGCGTCATGGAAGCGATAAAACTCTGCAGGTTGGATACGCCAATCATTTTTATCGAAGCGCGCATAAATTTGAGCAGATTTGTCGTCACAGGTTGCGCCGCCAAAACGTCGGCTACAGTAACTTTTCCCAGCCTCAATCTCATCTCTCTTTTTGCGTTCTGCTTCAATATCTGGTTGAACGGCGTCGCGTCGTAACCCAGCTTGGTAAGTTGGATTAAGCACTCCGTGGACAGATTTGTCATTGTGAGCATTTTCATC
>NZ_ASSI01000208.1:0-11502 GCF_000466765.1 Burkholderia sp. AU4i
CGGCGGCCAATACCACCAATGCGGCCCAGCCCGCGACGCCGCCCGGCCAGCAGGATCCCGAGTCGATCCGCCGCGCGGCCCTCGCGTTCCTGCAGCAGCAGATCGCGGGCCTGCCCGGCAAGACCACCGCGACGGTCACGACCGCGTTTCCGCGCGGGCTCGCCGCGTGCACGACGCTCGAGCCGTTCATGCCGACCGGCGCGCGCCTGTGGGGCCGCACGACGGTCGGCGTGCGCTGCGCGGGCGAGCGGCCGTGGACCGTCTACCTGCAGGCGAAAGTCACCGTGCAGGCCACCTATTACGTCGCCGCGCGCCAGATCGCGCCCGGCGAGCCGCTCTCCGCGGCCGACCTGGTCGCCCGCGACGGCGACCTGACGGTGCTGCCGCTCGCGGTGATCACCGATCCGGCGCAGGCGATCGGCTCGACCGCGCTCGCGCGCATCTCGGCCGGGCTGCCGCTGCGGCAGGACCTGCTGAAGAGCGCGGCGTCGGTGTCGGCCGGCCAGACGGTGCGGGTGGTCGCGGCAGGGCCCGGTTTCACGATTTCGGCCGAGGGCAGCGCGCTGGCGAATGCCGCGCCCGGCCAGTCGGTCAGGGTGCGGATGGCGGCGGGCCAGATCGTCACGGCGATCGTCAAGGACGCCGGCACCGTGGAGATTCCGCTGTAGGGACGGATCCTGCGGCAAGAATGTAAAGAATTGTTTATTCGGAGCATTTCGGGCTCGCGATGCTAAAGTTCGGGCCGACCCGGCCGTTATCTGGGTCAAACCGAACAGGAAACCCATCGTGAAGATCGATTCCACTCCGAACCCGAGCCCCCTGGCGCCGACCGGCAACGGCGCGACCCGTGCGCCATCCGGCGCGGCCTCGTCTTCGTCCGCGCAGGCGGCCGACGCAGGGTCGACCGGCGGCGACACGACCGTGAACCTGTCGGGTCTGTCCGGCCAGTTGCGTTCGGTATCCGCGTCCGGCAACGCCGATATCGACACGGGCCTCGTCCAGTCGATCAAGGACGCGCTGAATAACGGCACGTTGACGATCGATGCGAGCAAGATCGCCGACGGCATATTGAATACCGCCCGCGGGCTGCTGCAGCAGCAGCGCCCGGGCAACTGAAGCCGGCCTCGCGGCCGGTCCCCCGGTCTACCGGTTTGCCGGCGCGCCCAACCCGCGCCGGCGCGACGAGCATGACGCGATGAGAGAAGAGCTGCTGGCCACGGTCAACGACGAACACGCGACGGTCGAGGCGTTCGCGTCCCTGCTCGCCTACGAGGAAAAGGCGCTGACGATGGCCCAGCCGCTCGAGATGCTGCCCGGGATCGTCGAGAAGAAGAGCGAGCTGATCGACCGGCTCGCGCAGCTCGAACGCACGCGCGACACCCAGCTTTCCGCGCTCGGCTTTCCGGCCGGCAAGAAGGGGATGGACCAGGCCGCCGAGCGCGATGCGCGCCTCGCCGGCCGCTGGCAGCTGCTGCAACAGGCCGCCGAACGCGCGCGCCAGGCCAATGCGAACAACGGGATGCTGATCCGGATCCGGATGGACTACAACGAGCGCGCGCTCGCGGTACTGCGCTCGGCGCCCGCGCCGGCCGGCGTCTATGGCCCCGACGGGCGCGTATCGGCGCTCATGCGCTGAAGCACGGACTGACCAACCGAGCGACCGGCAGCGGCGCCGCTGCCTTTCCTGCCGCACCACCTCATAGCAACTCGTAGTACCTCGCAGCACCTCGCCGCCATTCGCGGCTTCCCGAGTTTCGACAGACCGGGCTCGAACCCGGCACCCACAGTCCCTTCCGATACACGGCTGCGCAGCCGCGCCGCCGTCCCGCCACAACAATCAGAAGAGGGCCGCATGCCATTTTTCCGCATTCCGTTTTCGTACCGCACCGCCGCCGTTTCCGCCGCCGCGACGCTGGGCACCGCATTGACGCTGTCCGCCGCGCAGGCCGCCGGCGCCGCGCCGCTGCCCGTGCCGACGGGCGACATGTCGCTGTCGCCGGCCGGCCCCGACGTCGTGCCGCCGGCCGCCCCGGCTACGCCCGACGCGACGCCGCGCGCGCCGCGCCGCGGCTCCGACACCTACACGTACCTGCGTTGCTGGTACCGGATCGACGCGGATCCGCTGAAGCCGGCCGCGACCTACGAATGGGCGCGCGACCCCGCCGGCGGCGACTGGTATCGCGTGTCCGGCTACTGGTGGGCGGACGGCATCACGCAGTGGAAGAACATGTTCTACAGCACGACGACGCAGGACACGCTCGCCGACGTGTGCCGCAAGACGCTGGCCGCGAAAGGCATCAGGTCCGACCTCGTGCAGGCGGTCGCGGCGAACAACGCGCTGTCGTTCAACTACGCGGTGTGGACCGTCGATGCCGCGCAACAGGACGCACGCGTCAACAAGCTGATCGTGTTCGGCGACAGCCTGTCCGACACGCAGAACATGTTCAACGCGAGCCAGTGGAAGCTGCCGAACGCCACGAGCTGGCAGGCGGGGCGCTTCAGCAACGGCCCGGTGTGGGCCGAATATCTCGCGAACGCGCTGCGGCTGCCGTTCTACAACTGGGCGATCGGCGGCGCGGCGACCGACCAGTACCTCGTCGTGCCGGGCCTCGTGCAGCAGATCGACTCGTGGCGCGAATACATGGATCGCGCACCGGACTACCGGCCCGCCAACACGCTGTTCGCGGTGTTCGCGGGCGGCAACGACCTGGTGAACTACGGGCGCTCGCCCGAGCAGGCGGCGAATGCGGTGCGCGACAGCCTCGAGCGGCTCGCCGCGGCCGGTGCGACGCGGATCATGCTCGTCACGCTGCCGGACGTGTCGCGCGCACCGGTGTTCGCGACGCGCACCGACACGGCAAACGTCGCCGCGCAGGTGAAGGACTACAACCGGCGCCTCGCCGACGCGGCCGCCGCGCTGCGCGCCCGTTACGGCGCGACGCTGCGGCTCGAGGTGTTCGACGCGTACGCGCTGTTCGACGACCTGCTGAGCCATCCGGCCCAATACGGCTTCGACGACGCGAAGCGCGCGTGCCTCGACATCCCGAAACCGTCGTCGCTCACCTACCTGAGCGCGCAGACGCCGCGTGCGGACTGCCGCGACCCGGCGCGCTTCGTGTTCTGGGACACGCTGCACCCGACGACACGCACGCACGCGTGGCTCGCCGAGCGGATCGCGCCGTTCGCGCGGGCGCGCCTGCTGAACTGACCGGCGCGGGCGGCGGTGCCTACAGCAGCGGACACGCGGTGACCTGCGTGCCGCGCTCGACGCACAGCCGCTCGTAGTCGCGCAGGTATGCGCGCTCGTCGTCGTCCAGCAGGTCGAGATCGATCAGGTCCCAGTCGTAGCCGACCGTCACGATGTTCTCGAACGTCACGGTGTCCGGCTGCGCGTCGTCCTGACGGATGATCACGATGTTCTCGATCCGCACGCCGCCCTTGCCCGGCAGGTAGATGCCCGGCTCGACCGAAATCACCGCATTCGGCACGAGCCCGTACTGCGCGCCCGGCGCGAACCGCACGCCGCCCTCGTGCACGTGAATCCCGACGCCGTGTCCGGTGCCGTGGCCGAAATCGTGGCCGTGATCGCGGCACACCTGCCGCACGAGCGCATCGACGTCGCCGCCCTTTGCCGTGCTCGGGAAGCGCGTGACGAGCCCCTTGATGCAGGCCTTCAGCGCGACCGTGTAGATCTCGCGCTGCCACGGCTGCGCGACCGTATCCGGGTGCGTCCGGCGCAGCACCACGCGCGTGCAGTCCGTCGCGAAGCCGGCTTCGTAATACGCGCCGCTGTCGAGCAGCACGAGTTCGCCTTCCGTCAGCTCGACGTCGGCGCTCGCCGCCGTGTAATGCGCGAACGCGCTGTTCGCGCCGTTCGCGGCGATCGACGGAAACGTCAGCGCAACCGCGGAGCGCGCGGCGTATGCATCGTTGATCGCGCGCGCCAGGTCGTATTCGGTATGGCGCACGCCCGGCTCGCCCGTCTTCGCCCAGCGCATCGTCTCGGCGATCGCCGCGGAACTGCGCGCAAACGCGTCGCGGAACCGGTCGAGCACCGCCGGCGTCTTGCCGGCCCGCATCGCCTCGACCGGGTTGAAGTCGGCATGCCGCGCCTGCGGCCACACCCGCTTCACCGCGTCGACGAGCGCGCAGTTCACCGATTCGAAGCCGTAGCACACATGCTCGACCGCGAACGGCGCGAGAAAGCGCTCGAGCGCCGCGGCATCGCGCCGGATCACATGCAGCGCCGGATACGACTCGAGCGTGACCTCGCAGCGGTCGCAGCCTTCCGGCAGGAACAACGCCACCTGCCCGCCCACCGCGAACAGGAAGCCGAGGTGCGACGACGCATTCGGGATGTGATAACCGCGGCTGTTCAGCAGATACGCGAGGTCGTCCGATGCGCAGGTGAAGAAGGCGGTCCTGCCGTCCGGCGCGCCGGTGTGCGCGGCGAGCTTGGTGTTCAGCGCGTCGAGGTTCTGCGCGACGCTCAGGCCGGTCATCGCTTCCGGCACCTCGAAGATCGGCCGCTCGACGACCCAGCCCGGCAACGCGATCGCGCGATCGATCTCGCGCTCGGCGAGACTCGTCCAGTCGAGCGACGCGGCCTGCGTCCGCTCGAACAGGCGATCGCGCTGCGCGACGCTGATCCGCCGCGCGTCGTAGCCGACCCGTGCGAGCCGGCTCCCGTGCGTGACCAGCCAGTCGGCCATCGCCTGCCAGATCGTCACGTTCATCCCGAGCTTCTCGATGCGCACGCGTGCCGGATCGCACTGCTGCTCGGCCTGCAGGTGATAACGGCCGTCGACGAACAGCACGAACGGCGGCACGCCGAGCGCCTGCGCGGTCGCCGCGCTCAGGAAGATCCCGCAGCCGGCCGAACCGTCGAAGCCCGACAGCGCATAACGCGGGTTGTTGCTGCGCGGCAGGTACTCGGTCACGTATTCGTCCTGTGACGTGACCAGTACCGCATCGAGCCGCGCGGCGTCGAGCAGGCGCGACAGGGCCGCCTGCGTGTCGACGACGGACGCGTCGTAGGGGGGGAGGCCGGAGAAGCTGTATTTCAGTCGATCGATCATCGGAAGCCCGTTATGCATTGTTGTCGGCGGCCGGCGGTGACGCGGCGGGGGTACAGGCCAAAAGCGGGCCCAAAGCGGGCCCAAAGCAGGCTTGAAGCAGGCCTGACGCGGCCCGGCGCCGCTGCACGGTCGACGCTCGACCCGGCGCGGCACGACGCCGGGCCGCCGTACCGTCCCGGCGGCAGGCCCTTTAAAAAATTTCGTCTCACTTAACTTTTTTTGATGCGCGCGACAGAATCTAGAGCACGCTGAAATTGAGGTCAAGCTGAAATTTTCGTAGGGCTAAAATCGGCATGACGCTTGCGGATCCCGGCACAACGGGCGTTCGTCCGGCGACACCGCGCGGTACAATGCGCCGGCATCGCCGCGCCGACGGCCGTGCTTCATGCGGTGCGCGGAATTCCCTGTCCGGCGACTGCACCGCCCGTCCGCCCGCCTCCCGATTCGTTGCCGCGAAAGAGATTCATGGATTCAGACCTCATGCGTATCGGCCAGCGCATTCGCCGCCTGCGCCGGGAAGCGAAGAAGACGCTGCAGGAAGTCGCGACCGAAGCGAAACTGTCGGTCGGGTTCCTGTCCCAGGTCGAGCGTCATCTCACGGGCATCTCGCTGTCGTCGCTCGTCAACGTCGCGAAGGCGCTCGACGTGCCGCTCGGCGCGCTGATCGACCAGCCACGCCAGGTGCGGCCCGATTCGCACGAGGGCAGCCGCAAGGCGTACGCGCTCGACGCCACGTCGCAATGGTACGAACGCCTGTCCACCACGTTCGACGGCAGCCAGATCAACGCGCTCAAGGTGCGGATGATGGAAGGCTACCGCTCGGAATGGGTGGCGCACGGCGGCGACGAATTCGTGTACGTGCTGGCCGGCCGGATCTGCTTCACGATCGGCAAGAAGCATTACCCGCTGTCGCCCGGCGACTCGCTGCACTTCGACGCGCGCAAGCGGCATCGGGTCGCCAACGTGGGCGACGGGCCGGCCGAACTGATCGCGGTCGGCACGCTGCCGCTGTTCGACGACCGTCGCGCCGGGTTCGTGTCCGCGACGACGGACACCACGAAACCGGCCCCCGTCGTGCGCGCCACGGCGGACGAACCGCGCACGAGCCGCCGCGCGCCGGCGCCCGAACGGGCGGATCGCGATCGGGCCGCCGGCTCGGTGAAAAAAGACCAGAAGGCGGCAGCCAAGCCGCGCGCGGCCGCCGGCAAACGCATGGCGGCCGCCAAGCCGGCACGCAAGAAGAAGCCGTAACGGCTTTGCAGGCGCGCGAAGCTCGCCCTTCCTGCCGCCCTTCCTGCCGACCTATTCGCCGATCGCGAGCGCCTGCGCGACAGCCTCGATCCGCGCGCGATGCACGGCCTCCCGGATCTTCTCCGTATCGTTGCCGATGCCGCGCGCGATCGCGCCGGCATCGACGCTGCGCGCGGCCGCGAGCGCGACACGCAGCCGCTCGGCCTGCGGATACGGCTGCGTATCGAGCCCGAGCCGCCCGCGCGCATCCGATTCACACGCCTGCAGCATCTCGGCGAAACGCGCCGGCTTGCGCAGCGCGTCGCTGCGCTCGAACAGCCGCACCAGCGCGGCCGCGCCCATCTCCATCACGCGATGCAGGTTGCCGTGCTCGCGCGCGACCACGAGCGCGAGATCGCGGCATTCGTTCGGCACGCGCAGTCGTTCGCACAACGGCTTGAGCAGGTCGACGCTGCGTCCCTCGTGGCCGATATGGCGCGGCAGCACGTCGGCAGGCGTCGTCGCCTTGCCGAGATCGTGCGTGAGCGCCGCGAAGCGCACCGGCAGCGAATAACCCTGCTTCGCCGCATAGTCGACGACCATCATCACGTGCACGCCGGTGTCGACCTCCGGGTGGTAGTCGGCGCGCTGCGGCACGCCCCACAGCGCATCGACTTCGGGCAGGATGCGCGCGAGCGCGCCGCACTCGCGCAGCACCGCGAACATCCGCGATGGTTTCACCTCCATGAGCCCGCGCGCGATTTCCTGCCAGACGCGTTCGGGCACGAGCGCGTCGACCTCGCCTGCGTCGACCATCCGCCGCATCAGCGCGAGCGTTTCGTCCGCGACCGTGAAATCCGCGAACCGCGCGGCAAAGCGCGCGATGCGCAGGATCCGCACCGGATCCTCGACGAACGCATCGCTCACATGGCGGAACACGCGCGCGCGCAGGTCGGCCTGCCCGTCGAACGGGTCGATCACGGGCCCGACCAGTTCGCCCTCCGGGCTCACCTCGCGCGCCATCGCGTTGATCGTCAGGTCGCGCCGCGCGAGATCCTCGTCGAGCGTCACGTCCGGCGCGTAATGAAACTGGAAGCCGTGATAACCGGCCGCCGTCTTGCGCTCGGTGCGCGCGAGCGCGTACTCCTCCTGCGTCCGCGGATGCAGGAAGACCGGGAAATCCTTGCCCACCGGCCGGAAACCCTGCGCGGCCATCTGCTCGGGGGTCGCGCCCACCACCACGTAGTCGCGGTCCTGCACGGGCACGCCGAGCAATTCGTCGCGGATCGCACCGCCTACAGCGTAGATGTTCATGGCTGCGGCTCGAATTCGGCGATCACGTTCGTTTCACGGCGCGCGGCGTCGATCCAGCGCTGGACGGCCGGCAGCGCCGTCACGCGGGCCGCATAACCGGCCGCCTCCGGCGACAGGCCCGGCGCGTACGTGTTGAAGCGCATCACGACGGGCGCGTACATCGCATCGGCAATCCCGAATTCGCCGAACAGGAACGGCCCGCCCGACGCCTCGAGGCACGCGCTCCACAACGCGTCGATGCGCGCGACGTCGGCGAGCGCGTCGGGCGTCGCGCCGCGCCCCGGCATCGACGCGCGCACGTTCATGCCCATCTGCGTGCGCAGCGCCGCGAAGCCCGCATGCATCTCGGCCGCGACGCAGCGCGCATGCGCGCGCTCGAGCGGATCGGCCGGCCACATCGGAAACTGCGGATAGCGTTCGGCGAGCGTCTCGGCGATCGCGAGCGAATCCCAGATCGCGACGCCGTGGTCGTCGATCAGGCACGGCACCTTGCCGGACGGCGAATACTCGAGGATGCGTGCGGCCGTGTCGTCGTGGCGCAGCTCGATCGCGATCTCGTCGAACGGGATGCCGAAATGCACGAGCAGCAGCCACGGACGCATCGACCACGACGAGTAGTTCTTGTCTCCAATGACGAGTTTCATGACGGTGTTCCGGAAAGCGAGAAGGTGAAAAGGGTGAAGCTGAACGACGGCACCCGGGCCGGCCTAGCGGCGCGAGCGGAACCAGTCGAACCGGGACCGCTGCGCGGCCTGGCCGAGATACGCGGGCGCGATGCTTTCGAGACTCGCGGGCGAGATCCCGAGCTCCGGCGCGAGCGGCCCCGACAGCACGTTCGGCACCGACATCGTCGCGAGATTGTCGCGCGTGAGCACGGGCTCGCCGGGCAGGCATTCGAACACGCTCGCCTGCAGCCGCGCGAGCGCGTCGGGCAGCCGCACGATGCGTGCCTGCCGGCCGACCAGCGTGCCGCAATAGCGCACCAGCTGCTCGAGCGTGTAGACGGTCGGGCCGCCGAGTTCGTAGGTCTTGCCGTGTGCGGCCGCGAGATCGAGCGTGTTGACGAACGCACGCACGACATCGCCGACGAACACGGGCTGGAAGCGCGCGTCGGGCATCGCGAGCGGCAGCACGGGCACCGTGCGCTGCAGGTTCGCGAACGTGTTGAGGAACGCATCGCCGGGGCCGAACACGACCGACGGGCGGAAGATCGTCAGCGCGAGCGAATCGGTCGCCGCGATCGCATGCAGCGCGGCCTCGCCGTCGCCCTTCGAGCGCTGGTACATGCTCGCGCCATGCGAATCGGCGCCGAGCGCGCTCATGTGCAGCACGCGCTGCACGCCCGCCTCGGTGCAGGCGGTCGCGAGCGCGGCCGGCAGCGTGACGTGCGCGCGCTCGAAGCCGGGCCCGTAGGGCGTACCGCGGCCGCCGTGCAGCACGCCGACGAGGTTGATCGCCGCGTGCGCACCGGCGACGAAGCGCGCGAGCGTGCGCGTGTCGAGCGCTTCGAGCTCGACGATTTCGACCGGCAGCATCTGCAGGTGGCGCGCGTGGTCGCGCCGGCGCGTGCCGATCCGTACCTGCTTGCCGGCTTCGATCAGCGCATTGACGAGCCGGCTGCCGATGAAGCCGGTGCCGCCCAGCAGCGCGACGGTCTGGCGATCCATGATGTGGGCCTCAAAAGAACACTGCCGCGTCTCGCGCGGCAGTGTGAAGATTGCTTATCAGGGCGAGATCATGCCTAGACGTTTCTTCAACGACTGCGGTTTGCCCTCGAAGAGCGCCGCGTAGTAGACGGTGTTCGACAGCACGTTCTTCACGTAGTCGCGCGTCTCGTTGAACGGAATCGTTTCTGCGAAGATCGCGCCTTCGACCGGCTGCGTCAACACCTGGCGCCACTGGCGCGGCCGGCCCGGGCCCGCGTTATAGCCGGCCGTGGCGAGCACCGGCGAGCTGTCGAAGTTGTTGTAGATGTCCGCCAGATACCAGGTGCCGAGCTGGATGTTGGTATCGATGTCGTGCATCTGCGTGCGCGAGATCGTGCCGAGGCCGAGCTTCTTCGCGACCATCTGCGCGGTGGCCGGCATCAGCTGCATCAGGCCGCCCGCGCCCACCGACGAACGCGCGCTCGTGATGAAGCGCGACTCCTGGCGGATCAGCCCGTACGCCCATTCGGTGTCGAGGCCCGTCGACTGCGCGTAGCGCTCGACGATGTTGCGGTACGGCGACGGGTAGCGCAGCGTGAAATCGTGCTCCGCTTTCGTGCGGTCGGCCGTGTTGACCGTGCGGTCGAGCAGGTCGACACGCTTGCCGTACTCGGCGGCCGCGAGCAGCTGGCGATCGGTCATCCCGCGCAGCGGCCAGTTCCATTCGCGGTTGCCCTCGAGGCGCAGGTTCAGCGCGTAGAAACGCTGCGCGAGCGCGAAGCCCGGAATCTTGCCCATCGCGTCGATCTCGGCGTCGCTCACCTTCGTGCGCGGCGGGATCGTCGTGCGCTGGCCGAGCTCTTCACCGGCGAGCTGCCCGTAGAAGTTGTACTGCCCGGCGACCTGCTCGAATTCCTGGTTCGCCTGCAGCGTGTCGCCGCTCTGCTTGAGCGCGCGCGCATGCCAGTAGATCCACGCCGGATCGTTGCGCAGCGACGGCGGCATCTGCTCGATCGACCAGCGCACCATCGGCCAGTTGCCGGCGAGCAGCGCGGCGCGCGTGCGCCATTCGTAGCCCGGGTTCGACAGCGGCGCGTTCGCCGATTTCGCATACCAGAGCGATGCGGACGGCGAGCGCTTGATCGCGCCCTGGTAGCCGATCGCGCCCCACGCGATCGCCTGTTCCTGCTTGGTCAGCGAAGGCGCGACCGTCGTCAGCATGCCGGCGGCCGCGTCCGGATCGTTGCGCGCCATGCGGCCGAGCGCGATCAGCGCGATCTGATGCGACGCGGCATCGGCGCCGACGCCGCGCGCGAGATACAGCGGCGGCGCGCTCGTCGCCTGATCGAAGCCGACCGGACGCGCGCCGAGCGCGTCGACGATCTTGCCGCCGAGCGTCGTGTAGTTCTGCTCGTACGCGAGGCGCGCCTGCTGCCACACGTCGTCGCTCGTGAACTGCTGGTTGACCGTCAGCGCGGTGATCAGGTCGACGCATGCGTCGCCGTAATTCTTCGGCTCGACGAGCAGCGCGCGTGCCGCATCGGCGACGTTCTCGCCGCGCGCCGCGCGCGATTCGAGCGCATAACACTTGACCTGCGTGTCGTCGTCGAGCACGAAGCGCTTGTATTGATCGTCGAAGTTGCGCCAGTCGTGGCGCGCGCCGAGCACGAGCAGGTAGTCGTTGCGCAGGCGGTCGGCGATCGCCTGGCCATCGTAGCGCTGCAGGAACGACTGCACGGGCGCGTCCGGCGCGTCCACGCGCGCGCGGCCCGTCGAATCGAACAACTGCGGCTTGATCTGGAAATACTCGACGTAGGACGGTACCGGATAGTTCGGAATCATCGACGCGAGCTGCGCGGCTTTCGCGGCGTCGTTGCGGCGCGCGGCTTCACGAAGCTGCACGAAGGTCTGGTCGTCCCCGGAGACCGTATCGTCGTTCGGTGCGGCGCATGCGGCCGTGCCCGCGACGAGCGCGGTGGCCGAAAGCGTCAGCGCGACCGCGCGATATACTCGGAAAAGGCTGTTCGACATCGTTTTGAATGGAGCACGAAGTGAGCGAAAGCATAGCACGCAACCCTGTGCCGAACCCGAAGGTTGCGCTACGCAAAACGCTGTCCGGCGCGCGTCGCGACGCCGCGTCGCAACCCGCCGCGAACGCCGCGCTCGACGCGCGGCTGCGCACGCTGCTCGAACGGCTCGCGCCGCGCACGGTCGGGTTCTACTGGCCGCTGCCG
>NZ_ASSI01000209.1:0-3310 GCF_000466765.1 Burkholderia sp. AU4i
CCCGGGGCGCGCACGGGCCGGCCGCCACCGCGTCGCACGCGTGGCGGCGCCCGCACGACGGCGGCGGGAATCCATCATCCAGAACCGACACAATACGGGGGAGACACACCCATGAAGCGTTTCAAGACTTTCGCGATCCGTTCGATCACGGCCGGCGTGGCCGCACTCGCGCTGGCCGGTGCCGCGCACGCCCAGACCGTCAAGGTGCTGTCGATCGTCGACCACCCGGCGCTCGATGCGATCCGCGACGGCGTGCGTGCCGAACTGAAGGCGGAAGGTTACGGCGACGACAAGCTCAAGTGGGAATACCAGAGCGCGCAGGGCAACACGGGCACGGCCGCGCAGATCGCGCGCAAGTTCGTCGGCGACCAGCCCGACGTGATCGTCGCGATCGCGACGCCGGCCGCGCAGGCGGTGGTTGCATCGACGAAGAGCGTGCCGGTCGTCTATTCGGGTGTGACCGATCCGGTCGCCGCGCAGCTCGTGAAGGGCTGGGGCCCGTCGGGCACCAACGTGACGGGCGTGTCCGACAAGCTGCCGCTCGATCGCCAGGTCGCGCTGATCAAGCGCGTCGTGCCCAACGCGAAGACGGTCGGCATGGTCTACAACCCGGGCGAGGCGAATTCGGTCGTCGTCGTGAAGGAGCTGAAGGACATCCTCGCGAAGCAGGGGATGACGCTGAAGGAAGCGGCCGCGCCGCGCACCGTCGACATCGGCCCGGCCGCGAAAAGCCTGATCGGCAAGGTCGACGTGATCTACACCAACACCGACAACAACGTCGTGTCCGCGTACGAAGCGCTCGTGAAGGTCGCGAACGAAGCGAAGATCCCGCTCGTCGCCGGCGACACCGACAGCGTGAAGCGCGGCGGCATCGCGGCGCTCGGCATCAACTACGGCGACCTCGGCCGCCAGACGGGCAAGGTCGTCGCGCGCATCCTGAGGGGCGAGAAGCCGGGCGCGATCGCGTCGGAAACGAGCAGCAACCTCGAGCTGTTCGCGAACACGGGCGCGGCCGCGAAGCAGGGCGTGACGCTCGCGCCCGATCTGCTCAAGGACGCGAAGACGGTCATCAAGTAAGCCGCGGCCCGAGCGCCGCGCCTGCAGGCCCGATCCGGGCCTGAACGACACCGCCGGACGGGCGGCTCCCACCCGGGGCCGCCCGTTCGCTTCGCCCGGCCGTACACGTCCGGCCGGGAAGCAACAGGATTTCCCCATCATGTCTCTGTTCTCGTTTCTGGGCGCCCTGGAGATCGGCCTGATCTTCAGCCTCGTCGCCCTCGGGGTGCTGATCTCGTTTCGCATCCTCAACTTCCCCGACCTCACCGTCGACGGCAGCTTTCCGCTCGGCGGCGCCGTCGCCGCGACGCTGATCTCCGCCGGCTACGACCCGTTCAGCTCGACCTGCATCGCGATCGTCGCGGGCGCGGTGGCCGGCTTCATCACCGGCTGGCTCAACGTGCGCCTGAAGATCATGGACCTGCTCGCCAGCATCCTGATGATGATCGCGCTCTATTCGGTGAACCTGCGGATCATGGGCCGGCCGAACGTGCCGCTCATCACCGAGCCGACCGTCTTCACCGTGCTGCAGCCCGACTGGATGCCCGATTACGTGCTGCGCCCCGCGCTGCTCGCGATCGTCGTCGTGGTCGCGAAGCTCGGCCTCGACTGGTTCTTCTCGTCGCAGCTCGGCCTCGCGATGCGCGCGACCGGCGCGAACCCGCGGATGGCGCGCGCGCAGGGCATCGCGACCGGCCGCGCGACGCTCGCCGGGATGGCGCTGTCGAACGCGCTCGTCGCGCTCGCCGGTGCGTTGTTCGCGCAGACGCAGGGCGGCGCGGACATCTCGATGGGGATCGGCACGATCGTGATCGGGCTGGCCGCGGTGATCATCGGCGAGACGCTGCTGCCGGCGCGCCGGCTCGTGCTGACGACGCTTGCCGTCGTGCTCGGCGCGATCGTCTACCGCTTCTTCATCGCGCTTGCGCTGAACAGCGAATTCATCGGGCTGAAGGCGCAGGACCTGAACCTCGTGACGGCCGCGCTCGTCACGATCGCGCTGGTGCTGCCGGCAACGCGCAAGAAGCTGTTCGCGCGCAAGAACGGAGGGGCCTGACATGCTGTCCGCACAAGACCTGAAACTGACGTTCAATCCCGGCACGCCGATCGAGACGCGCGCGCTGCGCGGGCTGTCGCTCGAGATTCCCGACGGCCAGTTCGTCGCGGTGATCGGCTCGAACGGCGCCGGCAAATCGACCTTCCTCAATGCGATCAGCGGCGACCAGGCCGTCGATGCGGGACGCATCTCGATCGACGGCACGGACGTCACGCGCAAGGCCGCGTGGGACCGCGCGCACCTCGTCGCGCGTGTGTTCCAGGATCCGATGGCCGGCACCTGCGAGGCGTTGACGATCGAGGAGAACATGGCGCTCGCGATGGCGCGCGGCGCGCGGCGCGGCTTTCGCGCGGCGCTCGACCGGCCGTCGCGCGAGCTGTTCCGCGACAAGCTGCGGCTGCTGAACCTCGGGCTGGAAAACCGGTTGACCGACCGGATCGGGCTGCTGTCGGGCGGCCAGCGGCAGGCGGTGAGCCTGTTGATGGCGTCGCTGCGGCCGTCGCGGATCCTGCTGCTCGACGAGCACACGGCCGCGCTCGACCCGAAGACGGCCGCGTTCGTGCTGGAGCTGACCGCGCGCATCGTCGCCGAGAGCAAGCTGACGACGATGATGGTCACGCACAGCATGCGGCAGGCGCTCGACTACGGCGACCGCACGGTGATGCTGCACCAGGGGCAGGTCGTGCTCGACGTGTCGGGCGACGCGCGCAAGGGGCTCGACGTGCCGGACCTGCTGCAGATGTTCGAGAAGGTGCGTCACGAGCAGCTCGACGACGACGCGCTGCTGCTCGGCTGACGAGCGGCTGGCGGGCCGGCGCGGCGCGGGGTGTTGCATCGTGCCGGTTCGCGTGAGGGGTGGCGTGCCGGCCCGGCGAGTCGGGTCGACAAGTCGGCCCGGCGAATCATCCCGACGAATTGGGGTGGCGCGGCGGGTCGGCAATTCGGCCCGGTTGGCGGTGGCGCGCGTTCGGGCGGCACGGTCCGGCCATACCCGCTCCGGTGCGGCGTAACATGACGACCGCGCCGGCTTTCCCGTCGTTTTTTCCTCTGACGAAAACCGGTTTCGCGCCGGTGCTGTGCGACGCGAGCGCATTGCCATATACTGTATATCCATACAGTTGTGGGTGGCGTCATGCTCGCATCCTCCATTTCTCCCGAATCCCTTCATCCGTCGCTTTGGACCTATACCCGTGGAGT
>NZ_ASSI01000210.1:0-6121 GCF_000466765.1 Burkholderia sp. AU4i
ATATCGCGCGTTCTCCCTTGGAAATATCTCACCTCTCATCACCGGGCGGGCGGCGTCCGGCCCGGCATGCCCGACCCCGGCCCCGCCCCTTGCTGGCGCACCGCGCGAACCTTCGCGCCCCCGGCGCTGTCAAATCCGCTTTCGAACCCGCGGCACGTCCGGCGGTGCCCGGCCGGGCCGCCCTCCGGGCCCGCCGCGACGCCCGCTGCGACGCAATTCGCGCCGTTCCACTGAGTCTTCGGACGAACAGTTATACTTGTCCGCTACATCCCCGCTACCGCCACGCGCTTCCCGACCGCACCAGATCTCTATGCGAATGAAATTGAAGAACATCGGCCTGATTGCCGCGGGCCTCGCCACGGGCGTGTTCGCCACGCTGCAGGTTTCCGCATCGGCCGAGCAGACCGCCACGGCGCCGCTTCCCCTCGACCAGCTCCGCCTGTTCGCGGAAGTCTTCGGACAGATCAAGCGCGAGTACGTCGAACCGGTCGACGACAAGAAGCTGCTGACGGCCGCGATCAAGGGCATGGTGTCGAGCCTCGATCCGCACTCGTCGTTCCTCGACAAGACCGACTATGACGAGCTGCAGGAGCAGACGAAGGGCCGCTTCGCGGGTCTCGGCATCGAGATCTCGCAGGAAGACGGCCTCGTCAAGGTGATCTCGCCGATCGAAGATACGCCCGCGTTCCGCGCCGGCATCCGTCCGGGCGACCTGATCACGCGCATCAACGACAAGCCGGTGCGCGGCATGACGCTCGACAAGGCCGTGAAGCAGATGCGCGGCGAGCCGGGCACCAAGGTCACGCTGACGATCTTCCGCAAGAGCGACGACCGCACGTTCCCGGTCACCGTCACGCGCGCGATCATCAAGGTCCAGAGCGTGAAGATGAAGATCCTCGATCCGGGCTATGCGTATGTCCGCATCACGAGCTTCCAGGAGCGCACGACGCCCGATCTCGCGCAGAAGCTGCAGGACATCGCACGCCAGCAGCCGAACCTGAAGGGCCTCGTCCTCGACCTGCGCAACAACGGCGGCGGCCTGCTGCAGAGCGCGGTCGGCGTGGCCGGCGCGTTCCTGCCGCCCGACTCCGTCGTCGTGTCGACCAACGGCCAGATCCCCGATTCGAAGCAGGTCTACCGCGATACGTACGACAACTATCGCCTGCCGTCCTTCGACGGCGATCCGCTGAAGAACCTGCCGCCGGTCTTCAAGACGGTGCCGATGATCGTGCTGACGAACGCCTATTCGGCGTCCGCGTCGGAAATCGTCGCCGGTGCGCTGCAGGATTCGAAGCGCGCGCAGATCATGGGCAAGACGACGTTCGGCAAGGGTTCGGTGCAGACGGTCCGCCCGATGACGGCCGACACCGCGCTGCGCCTGACCACCGCGTACTACTACACGCCGAGCGGCCGTTCGATCCAGAACAAGGGCATCACGCCGGACGTGCCGGTCGATCAGTACGCGGACGGCGATCCGGACGACGTGCTCGTGACGCGCGAGGTCGACTACACGAACCACCTCGCGAACACGCAGGATCCGAACGAGAAGAAGGAACAGGAAGAGCGCGAGCAGCGCCGGATGGATCAACTGCGCGTCCTCGAAGAGCAGAACGACAAGAAGACGCCGGAGCAGCGCCAGAAGGATCGCGATCGCAAGCCGATCGAGTTCGGCAGCGCCGACGACTTCATGATGCAGCAGGCGCTCAACAAGCTCGAAGGCAAGCCGGTGCAGGAATCGAAGTCGCTGCTCGCCGAAAGCACGAAGGCCACGGCCGGCAAGGCCGCCACGGCCCCGAAGGCATCGGGCGCAAGCGCGAAGCCGGCTTCCGCACCGAAGCCCGCGTCGGCGCCGAAGTAAGCGCCGGCCGGCATCCGACGGGCCATCGCGGGAAGACCGCGATGGCCCGTTTTTCATGCGCGCCTAAAATAACGACACGTCCGCCGCTTCGCCCACGACTCCCCCCATGAACGACGATCAACTCCTTCGTTACTCCCGCCACATCCTCGTCGACGAAATCGGCATCGAGGCGCAGCAGCGCTTTCTCGATGCGCATGCGATCGTCGTCGGCGCGGGCGGCCTCGGCTCGCCCGCCGCAATGTATCTCGCGGCATCGGGCGTCGGCACGATCACGCTCGTCGACGCCGACACGGTCGATCTCACGAACCTGCAGCGGCAGATCCTGCACGTGACGGCCTCGGTCGGCCGCAGCAAGGTCGAATCGGGGCGCGACACGCTCGCGCAACTGAACCCCGAGGTGAAGGTGCACGCGGTCGCCGCGCGCGTCGACGACGCATGGCTCGACGCGCACGTGCCGGGCGCGACCGTCGTGCTCGACTGCACCGACAACTTCGCGACGCGACACGCGATCAACCGCGCGTGCGTCGCGCACGGCGTGCCGCTCGTGTCGGGCGCCGCGCTGCGCTTCGACGGCCAGATCAGCACGTTCGATTTCCGCGACCCGGCCGCGCCCTGTTATGCATGCGTGTTTCCGGAAGACCAGCCGTTCGAGGAGGTCGCGTGCGCGACGATGGGGGTGTTCGCGCCGACGGTCGGGATCATCGGCGCGATGCAGGCCGCCGAGGCGCTGCGCGTGATCGGCGACATCGGCAAGACGCTCAACGGGCGGCTGATGATGCTGGATTCGCTGCGGATGGAATGGACGACGATGAAAATCGCGCGCCAGGCCGACTGCCCCGTGTGCGGGGGCCGGCACTGACGCGCGACGGGCATGCGCCAGGCGGCGCATGCGTGGCGACACTTCGCTACTGTTTCAGCCGCGACGCGGGCGCCTATGCGGCCGCATCCGCGCGCGGCTCGGCGACCGACAGGCGCTGCAGCGCGGCCTGCACTTCCTCCGGCTCGAACGCGGCGAGCACGTCGGCCGTCGGCTTTTCGAGCGCCTTCAGGTGTGCGCGCAGGATCTCCTGCTTCACGACGAGCAGCTGGCTCGGGTGCATCGAGAACTCGGTGAGCCCCATCCCGAGCAGCAGGCGCGTGAGCGCCGGGTCGCCCGCCATCTCCCCGCACACCGACACGGATACCCCCGCGCGCTTCGCTTCGCGCAACGTGTAGGCGATCAGGTGCAGCACGGCCGGGTGCAGCGGGTCGTACAGGTGCGCGACCGCGTTGTCCGCACGGTCGATCGCGAGCGTGTACTGGATCAGGTCGTTCGTGCCGATCGACAGGAAATCGAACCGCTTCAGGAACAGCGGCAGCGCGATCGCCGCGGCCGGGATCTCGATCATCGCGCCGATGCGCACGTTCGGATCGTACGCGAGCCCGGCGTCGTCGAGCTGGCGCTTCGCCTCGCGGATCAGGTCGAGCGTCTGGTCGATCTCCTGCGCGTGCGCGAGCATCGGGATCAGGATCTTCACCTGGCCGAACGCGGACGCACGCAGGATCGCACGCAACTGCGTGAGGAACATCTGCGGCTCGGACAGGCTCCAGCGGATCGCGCGCAGGCCGAGCGCGGGGTTCGGCGCCGTCTCGTAGCCTTCGTCGAGCGCCTCGAGCGGCTTGTCCGCGCCGACGTCGATCGTGCGGATCGTCACCGGCATGCCCTTCATCCACTCGACGGCCCGCTTGTAGGCGGCGAACTGCTCCTCCTCTTCCGGCATCTCCTTCTGATGCATGAACAGGAACTCGGAACGGAACAGCCCGACACCGACCGCGCCGGCCTCGACGGCCGCCTTCGCGTCGTCGGGCAGCTCGATGTTCGCGTACAGGTCGATCTTGGTGCCGCACAACGTTTGCGTCGGCGAGAACTTCAGACGCTGCAGCTTGCGTTGCTCCAGCAGCTTCTCGGACTGCCGGTACGAATACTCCTCGAGGACGATCGGCGCCGGATCGACGATCACGATGCCCTGGTCGCCGTCGACGATGATCAGGTCGTCCTGGCGGATCAGCGCGCTCGCGTGCTGCACGCCGACCGCGGCCGGAATACCGAGGCTGCGCGCGACGATCGCCGTGTGCGACGTGCGGCCGCCGAGGTCGGTGACGAACGCCTGGAACGACTGCGACTTGAACTGCATCATGTCGGCCGGCGCGATGTCGTGCGCGACGACGATCATCTCGTTCGTGCCGTTCGCGGCCGCGCGGTCGAGCGCCTGCGACGCGGACGGTGCACCGGCGAGCGCCTTCAGCACGCGCTCGACCACCTGCTCGATGTCGGCCTTGCGCTCGCGCAGGTACTCGTCCTCGATGTCGTCGAAGTGACGCGTGAGCAGCTCGAGTTGCTCGGTCAGCGCCCACTCGACGTTGTAGCGGCGCGTGCGGATCAGGTCGATGGTTTCCTGCACGAGCATCTCGTCGCCCAGGATCATCGCGTGGACGTCGATGAATGCACCGACCTCGCTCGGGGTGTCGTCGGTCAGGTCGGCGCGCAGCGCCTCGAGTTCGTGATGCACGACATCGAGCGCCGTGCGGAAGCGCTCGACCTCGGCATCGGTCTGGTTTGCGTCGATCAGGTAATGGGCGACGTCGAGCGCCGCCGGCGCGATCAGGTACGCTCGCCCGATCGCGATACCTCGTGAGACGGGAATGCCATGCAGCGTGAAGGACACGCGCACCTCCTCTGTACAAGTAAAGCCGCGGCACACTGCTGCGATGCGCTTATGACCCCGGTTAGCGATTATAAATTCCGCGACTCCCCGCTGACTGCATGCACCGCAGCATTGCGCATTCCGCATCAATGCTTCCGACGAAAAAAATGCCGCGGAATCCGCGGCATTCTGACTGGAAACGGCAACGATCCCGTGCGCGGCGCGCGCGGATCACTGGCCTTCGCCGAACTTGTCCGCGATCAGTTTCAGCAGTGCGTCCATCGCTTCCCGCTCGTCGGGCCCTTCGGTCTCGATCGTCACGGTGCTGCCGATGCCCGCCGCCAGCATCATCACGCCCATGATGCTCTTCGCGTTGATCTTGCGCCCGTTGCGCGTCATCCAGACTTCCGACTGGAAGTTGCCGGCCAGTTGCGTAAGCTTGGCCGATGCGCGCGCATGGAGCCCCAATTTATTGACGATGGTGGTTTCTTGTTGAAGCATGATTCTCGGTCGGGTCGGTCGGGATCGCCGGCGGCGCGCGCCGGCGGTGCTGTCTAAAACGGAAAACGGGAAATCAGTGCGACTCGGTGCGCGGTTGCGGTTCCGGCGGAATCGGCGCGCACTGGCCGCAGCCGGTTTCCGTCGGCGGCGGCGGCGTGCCGGCCGACACTTCGTGGACGCCCTTCGCGCCGCCGGACAACGCCTTGTCGACGAGCTTGTCGAGCGGCACGGTGCGGTAGCAGACGGCCCGCACGAGCATCGGCAGGTTCACGCCCGCCAGCACGCGCACGTTGTCGAGCTTCGCGAGCTGGCCGGCGATGTTCGCCGGCGTCGCGCCGTACATGTCGGTCAGCACGACCACGCCGTTGTCTTCCCGGAGCCGCGCGAGCTCCGCATGCGCGAACGCCATCACCTGGGCCGGATCGCTGTCCGCCATCACGTCGATACAGCCGATGCGGGCGGGCACGCCGCCATAGATGTGCGCGATGCAGTCCCGCAGCGCGGTGGCGAGCGGGGCGTGCGCGATGATCAGGATCCCGGCCATGTCAGATCGCTCCCGGCCGCCCCTGGCGGGCCGATACCCCGCGGCGGGGCAATGAGCGTAGCGAGTGTGGGAAACGTTTCATGGTCAGCCTTGCAACAGTTTCGGCCCGACCGCCGGGCCTTTGGTGCGCGATCGCGGCACCGGGCAAGCGGGCATTGTAGCAGGCCGGTCGAGCTGCTCCGGCGACGGGGGACCTGCGCGGCCGCCGCCGGGGTTGCGCGGGAGACGGCCTACGCGGCCGCACGCTCCAGCGCGTCGATGAACATCGCGGCGACGTCGAAGCCCGTCTGCTCCATGATCTCGCGGAAGCACGTCGGGCTCGTGACGTTCACCTCGGTCAGCCAGTCGCCGATCGCATCGAGGCCGACCAGCAACAGCCCGCGCGCCGCGAGCACGGGCCCGAGCGTGTCGGCGATCTCGCGATCGCGCGCGGTCAGCGGCTGCGCGACCCCGAGCCCGCCCGCCGCGAGATTGCCGCGCACCTCGCTGCCCTGCGGAATCCGCGCGAGCGAATACGGCACCGGCTCGCCCGCG
>NZ_ASSI01000211.1:0-9072 GCF_000466765.1 Burkholderia sp. AU4i
CGTCAGCTTGCCGAAGCGCTCGTTCATCATCCGCCCCGTGAATTTCGGGAACCAGTACGCGACGCCGCCGAGCACCGGAAACACGTTGATGCCGAGCAGCACGTAGTGCAGGTGCGCGACGACGAAGTACGTATCGGTGAGCTGCCAGTCGAGCGGCACGGCCGCGGTCATCACGCCGGACACGCCGCCGATCACGAACATCAGCACGAAACCCGCGAAATACAGGAACGGCGTGCGGAACACAGGGCGGCCGGTCCAGATCGTCGCGATCCACGCGAATACCGCGACCGCGCTCGGGATCGAGATCAGCATGCTCGCCGCCCCGAAGAACGCGAGCGCGAGCGGCGCGATGCCCGTCGCGAACATGTGGTGCACCCACACTTCGAAGCCGATCAGCATCGTCGCGACGGTCGACACCGCGACGGCCTCGTACGCGACGAGCGGGCGCCGGCAGAAGGTCGGCAGCGCGTCCGACACGATGCCCATCGCGGGCAGCACGACCACGTACACCCACGGGTGCGCGAACATCCAGAACAGGTGCTGCCATAGCAGCGGCCGCCCGCCGTTCGCGACGTCGAAGAAATGCGTGCCGGCATTGCGGTCGAGCCACAGCAGCAGGAACGCGAGGCTGACCGACGGCACCGCGACGAGGTTTGCGACCGATGCCGTCAGCGTGCCCCAGACGATGATCGGCAGCCGGTCGATCGACATCCCGTGCGCGCGCATCCGCAGCAGCGTGACGACGAAGTTCGCGGCACCGCCGGTCGTCGAGATGCCGAGCAGGATCATCCCGAGCGCATAGATGTCGATGTTCGCGCCGGCACTGTAGTCGAGCGACGTGAGCGGCACGTAATTGAACCAGCCGCCGTCGGGCACCGCGCCGAGCGGAAAGCTCGCGTACAGGAACAGCCCGGCGAACAGGAATACCCAGTACGAGAACGCGTTCAGCCGCGGGAACGCCATGTCGCGCGAGCCGAGCATCAGCGGCCAGAGGTAGTTCGCGAAGCCGGACAGCACGGGCAGCGCATACAGGAAGATCATCGTGACGCCGTGCATCGTAAACAGTGAGTCGTATTGCGCGGGTGTGAGCACGGTCGCATTGGGCCGCGCGAGCTGGATGCGCATCACCAGCGCCTCGACGCCGCCGAGCAGCAGGAACGCGAACGCGGTGACGATGTAGCGCAGGCCGATGCGCTTGTGGTCGACCGTGCCGAGCCAGCCGCGCCAGCCGGGTGCCGATTCCCACAGCTCGGCGAGCGCGCGCTCGTGCGGGGAGCCGGGCGGCGCTTCGCCGAGATCGGGTACGCGGCTGAGCGGGGGCGGCGTGTCGCGGGCAATGGCCATCGGCATCCTCGGTTCAGTGCAGCGTGGCGAGATACGCGGCGAGATCGTCCGCGTCGCGCGGCGCGAGCGCAATCGACGGCATCAGCGATTGCGGCTTGATCTGCTGCGCATGCGCGATCCAGCGCCGCAGGTTGTCGGGCGTATTGTCGAGCGTGCCGGCCGCGAGCAGCCGGCGCGTGCCGACGTGCGTGAGATCGGGGCCCGCATCGCCCGTCGCATCGGTGCCGCGTATTGCGTGGCAGCCCGCACAGCGCGCACCGAACACGCGCCGGCCGCGCCGTTCGGCGTCGCTGCCTGGCACGGGGGCCGGCTGGCGCTGCGTGGCCAGCCACGCGCGAAACGCGGCGGGCGGTTCGGCCACGACCTCGAGCGCCATGTGCGCGTGCTGTGCGCCGCAGTACTGCGAGCACTGCCCGCGATAGACGCCCGGCCGGTCGGCCTGCAGCCATTGCCGGTTCGTCTGGCCGGGAATCGCCTGCGTCTTGCCTGCGAGCTGGGGCACCCAGAACGCGTGGATCACGTCGGCGCTGTTCAGTTCGATCGCGACGGGCTCGCCCACCGGGATGTGCAGCTCGTTCGCGACGACGAACGCATCGTTGCCCGTGCCGGCCGGATAGCGGGCGTCCCACCACCAGTCGTGCGCGGTCACGGCGATCGTCAGCGTGGGCGGACGGGGTGGTGACGCGACCGCGCCGAGCACGCACAGCATGTACACGAGCGCAGCGAACAGCAGCACGATCGACACGCCGCTGCCGACGGTCACGAACATCAGGCCGTTGCCCGGGCTGCCGGCGCCCGGGCGACGACGAAACACCGCGAGCAGCAGCAGCGCGGCGATCGAGACGCACACGAACGTGCACAGCCCGAGCAGCGCCCAGCCGAGCACGAACACCGGCTGCGCGGCCGGCCCGGCTGCATGCGCGACGTACGCGAGCGGCAGCGGTTCGGCGGCCGCGCACGCGGCGGCCGGCGCGAACGCGCAGGCCGCCACGGCCATGCACGCGACGTGGCGCGGTTTCAGGGACAGCGGAACGGGCAACGCGGCTCCTTGCCGGGATCGACGGCGCGAGAACAGAACAGCAATCGGACACCCGTGCGTGGCGTAGCAATTCCCGTGCGCGGACGGCTTTCGAGCGCGTTGCGCGCGCAGCGTCCCGTGCATTACCGCACCGTTGTAAATTTGGCGCACGCTTTGACGCTTGACGTTTGACGTGCCCGCGCGGTTGATGCACGGATCGCAACGGCGGCACGCGGCCCGGCATGCCGCTTGCTGCACCGATCGCATTACGGCGCGGTGCGTTCGTGAGCGTGGCGGCGCGGCGGCGATCTGGTAACAGAGGAGGGACCGGAAGTGGAGACCGTTGCGATCACGGGGGCGAGCGCCGGTGTCGGCCGTGCGACGGCCCATGCATTCGCGCGGCGCGGCGCGAACGTCGCGCTGCTCGCGCGCGATCCGCGCGCTTTACACGACACCGCTTGCGAAGTGCGGGCGTATGGCGTCCGGGCGCTGCCGATCGCGGTCGACGTCAGCGACGCGGCCGCGCTCGACACGGCCGCGCAACGCATCGAGGCCGAACTCGGCCCGCTCGACGTCTGGATCAACAACGCGATGGTCACCGTGTTCGCACCGTTCGACGAGATTTCACCGGAAGACTATGCGCGCGTGACGGCCGTCACCTATCTGGGCTGCGTGTACGGCACGCGGGCGGCGCTGTCGCGGATGCGCGCGCGCAATCGCGGCACGATCGTACAGGTGGGCTCGGCGCTCGCGTACCGGTCGATTCCGTTGCAGGCGCCATACTGCGGCGCGAAACACGCGATTCGCGGTTTCACCGACGCGCTGCGCTGCGAACTGCTGCACGCGCGCAGCCGTGTGCGCGTGACGATGGTGCAGTTGCCCGCGATCGACACGCCGCAGTTCGACTGGGCCGAATCGGTCCTGCCGCACGCGCCGCGTCCCGTCGCGCCGGTTTACGCGCCGGAGGTCGCGGCCGACGCGATCGTGCGCGCCGCGCGCCACCCATGCCGCGAGCGCTGGGTCGGCTGGTCGTCGCTCGCGGCGATCGTCGCGAACGGGATCGCGCCCGGCTGCTTCGATCGCTATCTTGCGCAGACCGCCGTGCGCGGCCAGCAACGTGCCGAGCCGGCCGGCCCGCGGGTCTCGAACCTGTGGGAAAGCGTGCCGGGCCGCCACGCGACGCGCGGCGCGTTCGGCGCCGAGGCGCGTCGCACCGGCGCCGACGCCGGGCTCGGCGTGTCGCGCGTCGTCGCGTTCGGCGCAGCCGTCGCGGTGCTCGCGTCGGCGTTCGCCGCCGCCCGCAGATGGAACCGGTGAGCGCGATGCGGATCGAGGATTACGCAATCGTCGGCGACGGCCGCAGCGCCGCGCTCGTCGCACGCGACGGCAGCATCGACTGGCTGTGCTGGCCGGACTTCGACTCGCCGCCGTGCTTTGCCGCGCTCGTCGGCACGCCGGAGAACGGGCGCTTCCGGCTGGCGCCGCGCGAAGCCTCAACCCATGCGCGGCGTCGTTACCTGCCCGGCACCGCGATTCTCGAAACGACGTTCGACACGCCATCGGGCTGCGTCGTCGTGATCGACTGGATGAGCTGGGCGGCGCCCGATCCGTGCCTGATCCGCAGCGTGCGCGGCGAGCGCGGGACGGTCGCGCTCGACATCGATCTCGGCGTACGTTTCGACTACGGCCGCGCGCTACCGTGGTCCCGACGCTTCGGCCGGCGCTGGCGGATGATGACGGGCGGCGATGCCATGTGGCTCGACACCGACGCACTGCTGGACGTGCGGGGCGACAGGCTCGTCGGCACGACACGCATCGCGGCTGGCGAGCAGGCCGACTTCTGCATCAGCTACGCGCGTTCCTACGACCGGCCGCCGGCCGTGCCCGATGCGTACGCATCGCTGCGCGACACGCACGCGTTCTGGCGTGCGTGGTCCGCGTCCGGTGCGCCGGACGGTCCGTATCGCGACGCGACCGAGCGGGCGCTGATAACAGTGAAGTTGTTGTCGAGCGTGCACACGGGCGGGATCGTCGCGGCGCCGACGAGTTCGTTGCCTGAATGCCTCGGCGGCTCGCGCAACTGGGATTACCGGTTCTGCTGGCTGCGCGACGCGAGCTTCACGCTGCGCGCGCTCGTGCGCTGCGGATATCGTGACGAAGCGGCACGCTGGCGCGACTGGCTCGTGCGCGCGATTGCCGATCATCCGTCGCAACTGCAGGTACTGTATGCGGCCGACGGCGGGCGGCGCGCGGACGAATGGGAGGCCGCCCACCTGGCCGGCTACGAAGGCGCGCGGCCGGTGCGCTTCGGCAATGCAGCCGCCGAACAGCAACAGCTCGACGTGTACGGCGAGGTGCTGGCCGCGCTGTACCAGGCGCGCCGCCACGGGCTGCCGCCCGACGACGACGCGTGGACGCTCGAGCGGCGGCTGATCGAGCATCTCGCGACCATCTGGCGCGAGCCGGACGAGGGAATCTGGGAAGTGCGCAGCGGCCGCCATCCGTTCACGTCGTCGAAGGTGATGGTCTGGGCCGCGGTCGAAAGCGCATATCGCTCCGCGCGCGCGTTCGGCCATCATGCGCCGTTCGACGTTTGGCGGCGCTGGGCCGACACGGTGCGGGCGGAGGTCCTCCAGCACGGTTACCACGCGCAACTGGGCCGTTTCACCGACCGTTTCGACGGCGACGGGCTCGACATCAGCCTGCTGCTGATCCCGTTGACGGGAATGCTCGACGCGCGCGACCCGCACGTCGTCGCGACGGTTGCCGCGATCGAGCGCGAACTGATCGAGGACGGTCTGCCGTTCCGCTATCGCCCGCCGCGCTTCGCCGACGGCTGCGAAGGCGAGGAGGGCGCGTTTCTCGCCGCCGGGTTCTGGCTGGTGCAGGTCTACCGGATGCAGGGGCGCGACGACGACGCGCACGCGCTGTTCGAGCGGCTTCTCGACCTGCGCAACGACGTCGGGTTGCTGTCCGAGGAGTACGACGTGAAGGCGCGGCGCATGTGCGGAAACTTTCCGTTCACGCTCGCGCAGGTCGGACTCGTGAACACGGCGCTCGCGCTGCGGGGCGACGGGCGGGACGACGTCGACTTCGGCTGACGCGCCGCGTCGCGCCGTTCCGCGCACGCGCGTGTTTTTGTTACGTCCCGTCCTTTCCGCCGTGTCCGCCGTGGCCCGGCAGCACGGCCGACAGCACCTGCCGCGCGGTTCCGACGATCACGCCGGTTTCGCGCGTATCGCCCTTCACGAGCGTCTCGGCAAAATGCTTCGCCTGCTGCAGCGTCACGTGCGGCGGCAGCGGCGGCACCTCGGGGTCGCTCTTTACTTCGAGCACGACGGGCCGGTCAGACGCGAGCGCTTCGTCCCACGCGGCGCCGAGCTGCTCCGGATCGTCGACGTAGATGCCCTTGAGGCCGAGCAGCGTCGCGAAGCGGTAGTACGGCACGTTCGGGATCTGCTGCGACGCGTCGAACTTCGGGTCGCCTTCCATCACGCGCTGTTCCCACGTGACCTGATTCAGGTCCTCGTTGTTCAGCACCATGCAGATCCAGCGCGGGTCGGGCCACTGGCGCCAGTATTTGGCGACCGTGATCAGCTCGGCCATGTTGTTCATCTGCATCGCGCCGTCGCCGACCATCGCGATCACCGGGCGCACCGGATGCGCGAACTTCGCGGCGATCGCGTACGGCACCGCGGCACCCATCGACGCGAGCCCGCCGGACAGCGACCCCATCATCCCGCGCCGTATCATCAGGTCGCGCGCGTACCAGTTCGCGCAGGAGCCCGAATCGCTCGTCAGGATCACGTCGTCGGGCAGGCGCGGCGACAGTTCGGTGAACGCGCGCTGCGGATTCACGCCGCGCCCGGCGCTCGCCTTCGCGGCGGCACGCGCCGCGAGCGTGTCGCGCCAGTCGCGGTTCCATTTCGCGATCCTGTCGCGCCATGCGGTGTCGCGACGCTCGTTCAGCAGCGGCAGCAGCGCGCGCAGCGTCTCGGCGCTGTCGCCGACGAGGTTGACTTCCATCGGGTAGCGCAGGCTCAGCATGTCGGCCTTCAGGTCGATCTGCACGCCGCGCGCCTGGCCTTCCTTCGGCAGAAACTCCGAATACGGGAAACCCGACCCGACGACCAGCAGCGTGTCGCATT
This sequence comes from Burkholderia sp. AU4i, assembly GCF_000466765.1. Taxonomy (NCBI): domain Bacteria; kingdom Pseudomonadati; phylum Pseudomonadota; class Betaproteobacteria; order Burkholderiales; family Burkholderiaceae; genus Burkholderia; species Burkholderia sp. AU4i. The sequence goes on from NZ_ASSI01000211.1 coordinate 6,511, forward strand.
CCGTCATCAGGTCGTAGCTCGGCTTGGTGCCGAGCAGCCCGATCGAGCCGGTGACCCACGGCAGGTCGTCCGGCAGTGCGGCCTTGCCGAGCAGCGCCTTCGCGGCGCCCGCGCCGAGCCGGTCGGCCACCGCGATCACCTCGTCGGTCGCCTTCAGCGCGCCGGCGCCGACCAGCAGCGCGACTTTCGAGCCCGCGTTGAGCACGTCGGCCGCGCGCCGCAGGTCGTCCGCATACGGCACGACCTTCGGCGCCGTGTAGCCGATGCCCGAATGCACGGTGCCGTGCGCGCGTTTCGGCGGCGAATAGTCGAGTTCCTGCAGGTCGTTCGGCAGCACGAGCGCGGTGACCGTGCGTGCGCCGAGCGCGGTGCGCACGGCGCGGTCCACCAGGTGCCGCACCTGGCCCGGCACGGTTGCAAGCTGCACGAATGCGCCGGCGACGTCCTTGTACAGCGCGGTGAGATCGACTTCCTGCTGGTAGTGGCCGCCGAGTGCCGCGCGCGCCTGCTGGCCGACGATCGCGAGCACCGGCATGTGGTCGAGCCGCGCGTCGTACAGGCCCGTCACGAGGTGCGACGCACCGGGGCCGGACGTCGCGACGCAGACGCCGAGCTCGCCTGTAAATTTTGCATGCGCGGACGCCATGAAGGCCGCCATCTCCTCGTGGCGTGCCTGGATGAATTCGATCCTGCCTTCCGCGCGGCGCAGCGCGCCGAAGAAGCCGTTGATGCCGTCGCCCGGGTAGCCGTAGATGCGGCGCACGCCCCAGTCGTACAGCCGCTCGACGATGAAATCCGCCACTGTCGCCATGCCGATTCTCCTTGGATCCGAATGAGCCGATGCAGACCGTCGCGCAAGGCCTGTGCCGCGCGGGCGGCGTCAGGCACACCGGTTGCACCGAATGTCCGCAAGCAAGTTGCAAGCAGACCGGAGCGCAACGATGGCACTTTCCACCGCACCGGCGATCGACGACGTGCGCGCTCGCGCGTACCGCATGCCGACCGACCGGCCTGAAGCCGACGGCACCTACGCGTGGACCGCGACGACCGTCGTCGTCGTCGAGATCGACGCGGGACCCGTGACGGGGCTCGGTTATACGTATACGGACGCGAGCGCCGTGCCGCTCGTGACGTCGCTGCTGGCCGGCGTGTTGCGCAACCGGCCGGCGGTCGACGTGCCGGCCGCCGTCGATGCGATGCGGCGCGCCGTGCGCAATATCGGCCGTAGCGGCATCGCGGCCACCGCGATTTCGGCCATCGATGCCGCGCTGTGGGATGCGAAGGCGAAACTCGCCGACGCGCCGCTCGCGCTGCTGCTGGGCCGCGTGCGCGAACGCGTGCCGGTGTATGGCAGCGGCGGCTTCACGACCTACGATATGCGCACGCTCGCCGCGCAGCTCGACGGTTGGCGTGCCGAAGGCGTGCGCGCATGCAAGATCAAGGTCGGTGCGAACGACGTGCGCGATCCGTCGCGCGTGCGCGCGGCACGCGACGCGCTCGGGCCGCGTGTCGACCTGTTCGTCGACGCGAACGGCGCGTATGCGCCGCGCACCGCCGTCGAGTTCGCGCAGGCCGCCGCCGATTACGGCATTCGCTGGTTCGAGGAGCCGGTCAGCAGTGACGACGTCGCAGGGCTGCGGTTCGTGCGCGAGCACGTCGGCGCGCGGGTCGACATCGCGGCCGGCGAGTACGCGTACACGCCGGACGATTTCCTGCGCCTGCTCGAGGCGCGCGCGGTCGATGTGCTGCAGGCCGACGCGACGCGCTGTGGTGGCATCAGCGGTTTTCTCGCCGCGGCCGCGTTGGCCGATGCGCATCACGTCGACCTGTCCGCGCATTGCGCACCCGCGCTGCATCGTCATGTCGGATGCGTGGCGCCGCGCATCCGACATGTGGAGTGGTTTCACGATCACGTGCGCATCGAGCGAATGCTGTTCGACGGCGCGCCGGTGCTCGTCGACGGCACGCTCGGAATCGATGCGACGCGCGCCGGGCTCGGCCTCGAATTGCGCGCGGCCGACCTGCGCGATTTCGCGCTCTGAATCCCGATCGCAAGGAGGCACGATGCGACACCCCCGAGATCGCGTCGCCGAGCGCGACAGGTTGCTGGCCGACGCCGTACGGCTGCTGAACCGAAGCGCGCTGCTGCTGGCCGGCTCGGTACTCGCCGACAGCGGCGTCGAACACTATCGCGGCACGTTTCACAATCGCGCGATGCTCGCGCCGCTCGCGATGTCGACGCTGTCGGTGATCGCGAGCGTGCACGGCCACGCGGACGACACGCCCGCCCGCCACCGGCTGCGTGACGCCGTGCACGTCGCGTCGGCCGCGGTGGGTGTCGCGGGCGCCGCATTCCACCTGTACAACGTGACGAAGCGGCCCGGCGGCTTCAGCTGGCACAACCTGTTCTACGGCGCACCGCTCGGCGCGCCATTCGCGCTGTTGCTGGCGGGCGCGCTCGGCGCGGCGGGCGAGCGGCTGCGCGCGAGTCCGGCCGCGCCGAGCGCGCCCGCCAGCAACAGCGCGAATGGCGCGCCGAGCGGTGCGCCGTAGAACAGGTTG
>NZ_ASSI01000212.1:0-18309 GCF_000466765.1 Burkholderia sp. AU4i
GCCCTCGCCGCACTCGGCCTCGCCGCGCTGCCGGCCGTGTCGCAACTGCCGGGCGCCGTCGACTCGGGCACGGCCGCGCTGCCGCAGCGCGTGCTGTCCGACACGCCGTTTCCCACCGCGCAGCATTTCGTGACGAGCGAGCTCGCCCGCACGATCGGCGAGCGCAACGAGCACGTCGATCGCAACACCGATCGCAGCCTGCAGCCCGGCCTGTTCGCGCCGCTCAGCGCGCATCGCAACGACATGCTCGGCTATGCCAGCCTGTTCCAGCTTGCTCCGCCCGAACACCAGCAAGGGATGCGCGCGGGCGACATCGAGCTCACGCTGTCCGATACGCTGAACCGTCTCGACGTGCCGCCCGAAGTGCGCATCCAGCTCGGCGATCTCGTCAGCGGCAAGGTCGCGATGCGCGCGAGCGCGCAGCGCGGCGACTACTACCGCGTCGCGTTCGACACGAACGACGGCACGCCGCGCCTCACGGCGCTCGAACTGCGCGTCGCCGGCCGCACGTTCGGCGCGATCTGGTTCCGCGCGCCGGGCGCCGAACACGGCGCGTACTACGCGCTCGACGGCTCGCCGCTCGAAGCCGCGGCGTTCACGATGCCGGTCAAGTGGACGCGCATCAGTTCGTTCTTCGGCGAGCGCATCCATCCGCTGTCGCAGGCGATGGCGTTCCACACGGGCGTCGATCTCGCCGCGCCGAGCGGCACGCCGGTCGATGCGGCGGCCGACGGCGTCGTGTCGTTCGTCGGCACCGATCCGGGCGGCTACGGCCGCTATGTGATCGTCGATCATGCGGACGGCTATTCGACGTACTACGCGCACCTTTCCGCATACGCTCGCGGGCTGAAGGTCGGCGAAACGGTGAAGCAGGGTCAGCGCATCGGCTCGGTCGGAATGACGGGCGCGGCCACCGGCCCGCACCTGCATTTCGAGGTGCGGGTCGCGAACGATCCGGTCGATCCGCTCGTCACGCTCGCGAACGCGCAGACGGGGCTGTCCGACATGCAGCTCACCGCATTCCGCCAGGAAGCCGCGCAATGGCGCTTCCGCCTCGCGTCGATCAACAAGACGCCGTTCGCGTTCGCGCAGAACGACGGGCCGCTGTGGGGCGATTTTGCGACTGGTCCGTCGACGTTGCGGGCGGTTTTCGATACGCACTACGCGGCGGAACGAAGCTGACGCGCTGAAGCGCCCGACCACCGCAGCAACATCACGCGCGTCGCCGCTCGAATAGCGGCGACGCAGCCCGCTGCGGAGGGTCGCGGACCATTCATCTTCATCACCGAGAACGCGCGCACGCATCGCACTCGGCTCGCGGGCCCACCGTTACCGCGCGGGTTCCGTGTACTCGGCCGTCGTCTGCGCCGCACGCCGCTCCCGCGCCCCCCGCGACAACAACCACCGCGCCGCGCCGTCGAGCGACGTACACAGCACCAGATAGATCACCGCGACGAACAGAAAGATCGGCGCCGGATACACCATCAGCCGGTTGTTCACCTGCGTCGCGACGAACGACAGCTCCGGCACGCCGACGATATACGCGAGCGACGTGTCCTTCACGAGCGCGACCCACTGGTTGACGAACGACGGCGTCATGATCCGGATCGCCTGCGGCAGCAGCACGTGGCGCACCGTCTGCCAGCGTGTGAGCCCGAGCGACAGCCCGGCCTGCCATTGGCCGTCGCCCGCCGCGACGATCCCCGCATGCACCGCATGCGCGAGATACGCGCCGCCGATCAGCGCCAGCGCGCACACGACCGTCGCGAGCCCCGGCACGTCCATGTGCAGCAGCACGGGCATCAGGAAGTAGGTCCAGAAAATCAGCATCAGCACCGGAATCGCGCGGAAGAAGCCGATGAACGCGAGCAGCAGCACGCGCGCCGGGCCGCGCGCGAGCGCCATGCCAACGCCGAGCGCGATGCCGAGCACGGCCGATGCCGCGGCCGACGCGATCGCGAGCAGCAGCGACAGCGCGGCACCGCCGAGCGGCCCTTCCGGGAACGCGCCGACCAACAGGTACGGCAGATTCGAAAGCAGCAGCGAGAAATCCATCGTCAGCGCCCCGCTCCCAGCCGGTCGCGCCATTGCGTCGCCGCATACGCGCCCGCTTCGATCACGGCCACCGCCGCGACGTACAGCAACGTCGCGACGCCAAACGCGGCGAAGGTCTTGAACGTTTCGGTCTCGACCTGCCGCGATGCATACGACAGCTCGGCCACGCCGATCGCCATCGCGAGCGACGAGTTCTTCACGAGATTCATGTACTGGCCGAACAGCGGCGGCAACGCGATGCGCACGGCCTGCGGCAGCACCACGTAGCGCAGCGACTGCATCGGCGTGAGGCCGAGCGCGGCGGCTGCATCGTGTTGCGCGCGCCGCACGCCGCGCAGGCCGGCTTCGCATTCCTCGGCGACGAACGCAGCCGTATACGCGCTCAACCCGACCCAGCCCGCGACGAATTCGAACGACGGCCACGCGAGCGCGAATGGGCCCACGCTCACCGCATGGCGTGCATTGAGCCATGCGATCCACGTGTCGGGCAGCAGCGACGCGACACCGAAATACCAGAACAGCAACTGCACGAGCAGCGGCGTGTTGCGGAACGCGACGACGTATGCGGCGGCGAGCGCGCGCGGCGCCCTGCCGCGTGCATGCCGCATCACCGCGAGCAGCAGCCCGCCGGCGGTCGCGGCGACGGCCGACGCGGCCGCGAGACCGAGCGTCAGCAGGAAGCCCTGCCAGAGCCAGGACAGATATTTGGGAGCCAACCCGAGCATGCTGGGAAGCGCGCACGACGCACGCGGTCGGATGAAAGCGAAAAGCGCCGCGCGGCCGGTGTTCCGGCCGATCGCGGCGCGCGAGCGGGAGCCGTCAGGTCTTGTCGCCGATCCGGAAGATGCGCGTGAGCGGCGTCTTCGTCGTCGGCCCGAACCATGCGTCGTAGATCTGCACGGCGCGGCCGTTCGCCTCGAGCCCCTTCAGCGTGTCGTTGACGAAGCCGAGCAGGCGCGTCTCGCCTTTCGGCACGCCGACGCCCATGTAGTCGTTCGAGATCGTGAACGCCGGAATCTCGTAGTTCTGCTTGTCCGGCACGTTCGCGAGCAGGCCGATCAGCTTCGGGCCGTCCTGCGTGATCGCCTGCACGTTGCCGGCGCGCAGCGCGGCGAACGCGAACGGCGTGTCGTCGTACGCGACGATCGTTGCCTTCGGGAATTTCTCGCGCAGCGTGATTTCGTTGGTCGTGCCCTTGTCGGCGCCGACGCGCAGCCCGTTCAGCTGGTCGGCCGATTTCAGCACGCCCTTCTTCGCGAGAAACTGCTGGCCCGACGAGAAATACGGGATGCTGAAGTCGACCTGCTTCGCGCGCTCGTCGGTGATCGTGAAGTTCGCGAGCACGAGGTCGACCTTGCCGGACGTCAGGAACGGAATGCGGTTCGCGGGGTTGGTCGGCTGGAGCTGCAGCTTCACGCCGAGCTTGTCGGCGAGCGCTTTCGCATAGTCGACGTCGAGGCCGACGATGTGATTGCTTTTGCCGTCGACATAGCCGAACGGCGGGTTGCTGTCGAACGTCGCGACGCGCAGCACGCCTGCCTTCTTGATATCGTCGAGACGGTCCGCATGCGCGACGGTGCCTGCGGTAATGAGCGCAGCCCCGACGAGCCACGTAGCGAGAGTGTGGAATTTCATGAGCACGACCTGAATTGTTATGAAGGCCGCCGCGGATCGCGCGGCGGCCCGGTTCGAAGAACATCGCGACGGAGTGTGTCGTCGCGAAGCCGCTAACGTATCAGCGCGTGCGGCGAATCCGAACCAACAAATGGTGCTTTGCTCAGCGGGTTTCGTGATGAGGCGCGGCACGCGGCGTGAGATGCGGCACGCAAAAAAAGACGCCCGCTGCAGGCAGCGGGCGCGAATCCCAGTCAAGGAGGTGTCACACGAACTACGGGCCCAGATTAAGGAATTCGCGTGCGATGGACAACGAATCGATTCCCATATCGATATGACGTGGCACGCTCACGCCGGCACTTCCCGCGTCGAGCAATGGATGCCGCCGCCGCCCGACGCGATGCCGAGGATGTCGACCTGCACGATCGCCCGGTTCCCCGCATACGGCCGGATCGCGGCGACCGCGACCGCGTCGGCCGCCGCGTCGTTGAACTTCGGCATGACGACCGCACCGTTGCACGTATAGAAGTTGATGTAGCCGGCCGCGAAGTGCGACATCTGCCGCTCGTTCAGCGTCGTGCCTGCCGACGTGCCGTAGCTGACCGGCGGCACGAGCTCGACGATCTTCAGCGGCCGGCCGTTCGCATCGGTCTGGCCGGCCAGGCGCTGCCGGTGCGCGTCCGTCAACGCGCGTTCGCCGGTCGAATTCGACGCGTCGTAGCAGCATGCGACCACGCCGGGCGCGAGAAAGCGCGCGTAAAAATCGACGTGACCGTTCGTGATGTCGCTTTCGCCGGCCGGCGTCGACGCACCGCCCGCGCCACCGACGCCGCTGCCGCGCGGAAACGTCGCGGTGCCCGGCAGCCAGATGATCTTCCGCACGCCGAGCGTGCGCTGCAGTTCGGCCAGCACGGTATCCCGGGCCGTCGGCAGCAGCGTCGCATGGGCGATCGCGCCGTTCGGGATGTCGAACAGATGCGGATTGCGGTTCACGTGCAGCACGGACGATTCGGTGAGGATCGCCGTCCCGTCGCCGTCGAATTCGATCGCGCCGCCTTCGAGCGTCAACGTGCTGCGGACCAGGTTCGCGCCGTTGGTCTGCGCCATCCAGCCCGCCACCTTGCTGTCCTGGCTGAACGGCTGGAAGAACTTGCCCCCTTTCGACCGGTTGCTCGCGGCCAGGATCGCCGGCGGAATCGTCCCCGCACCCTGGCCGGCGCCGTCGGTATTCGCGTTACCCCAGCCGTTGAAATTGAAGCCGATCGCGTTCAGCGCATTGCCGTTCGCCGTGTCCCGGACGAACACGCAACCCGTGTCGCGCACCCAGAAATCGTTGAAGCCGTCGGCGAGCGGCACGAGGGTGATCCCGCCCGTGCCCGCGGCACGCGCCGCATAGCGCCCATGCAGGTCGGGATTCGCCACGCTTGCGTTCGCGAGCAGCACGCGGGCCGCGTCGAGGTCAGCAGGCAGCACCAGCATGTTGACCGGTTCGGTTGCGCCGATCGCCTTCGCGACGTCCATCAGGTCGGCCCGCACCCGGTCGATGCCGGCATCCGTGCTCTGCTGCGTCACTGGCGCCCAGATACCATCCACGCCGGACGCGAAAGTCATGTAGGTCAACGCGTGCGGCGCCTCTTCGGCCGGCAGCCGGTACACGGCCTGCCGTGCCGACGGTGTCGGGCGCGACGTGCCTCCTGGGTCGGACGCACCGCCGCCGTCGCCGCCACCGCATGCGGCCAGGCTGCCCAGCAGCGGCATGCCGAGCCAGGCCGCCGAACAGCGGATGAATCCGCGTCGGCCGGCATCCGGCATCTGCGACGCGTGCGGGTTCGTGCTCGCGTTGTTTCCTTTCTTCGTCATGTATTTCAACTCCGTTGCGCGGCCGGCACGCATGCGTGCGCGCCGGCTTCCGTCCCGAAGGACGGACTCCGCCTTTGTTTTCAGTAGTCCGGAAAGACTGGGAAATTGAAGCCGCTCGTGGGCCGGTCACGCGGACCGGCCCGCGGCCGCGCTCACGCCGGCTGCTGCTGCGTGGTGCAGTGGATGCCGCCGCCGCCCGCGGCGATGCCGTCGATGTTCAGCTGGATGACCTCGCGGCCGGGGAACAGGTCGACGAGCGTGTCGCGCGTATTGCGGTCGGCACGGCTGTCGCCGAATTGCGGCGCGATCACCGCGCGATTGCACACGTAGAAATTGATGTAGCCGGCCGCGAACTCCGCGTTCTCGTAGGCGTGCCGGACGGTCTTCGGCCCCGGCAGCACGACGACCTTCAATGGGTGCCCCTTCGCATCGGTGGATTTCCGCAGGATCTCCAGATGCTGCCGCGTCACCGCGTGGTCGTACGACGAAGGGTCCGTGTCGAGCCCCGCCACCACGACGCCCGGGCTCGTGAAGCGCGCGTAGAAATCGGTATGCCCGTCGGTGATGTCCTTGCCGGCGATGCCCGGCAACCAGATGATCTTCTTCAGCCCCAGCAACCGGCTCAGCTCCGCTTCGCACTGCGCCTGGCTGACACCCGGATTGCGGTTCGCATTCAGCACGCAACTGCGCGTGATGATCGCCGTGCCCTCACCGTCCACCTCGATGCCGCCGCCTTCCAGCACGAGCTTCGTGTCGACCAGCCGCGCGCCGGCGCGTTCGGCCACGAACGGTGCGACTTCCGCGTCCTGGTCGTGTTCCTGCTTGTTGCCCCAGCCGTTGAAATTGAAGCTCACGCCGCCGAGCTGGCCCGACGCGTTCTTCACGAACACCGGCCCCGTATCGCGCATCCACAGATCGTCGACCGGGTGCTGGACCAGCTCGACCGACGCGCCGCACAGCCGCGATGCGACCGCGTAGTCTTCCTCCCGCACCAGCATCTTCAGCGGCTCGTGCGCGGCGATCGCCTTCGCAACGGCCGCGAGATTCTCGCGCACCACCGGCAGCAGCCGCGCGCCCCAGATGTCCGCGCTCGGGCCGAACGCCATCCAGGTCGCCGTGTGCGGCGCGCCCTCGTCCGGCATGTGCCAGGTGGCGCCCTGCTGCGCGTGCGCGGCGCGGCCGAACAACCCGCCCATCGCGCCGGCAGCCAGCGCCGCGCCCGAGACGGACAGGCCGCGTTTCAACAGTTGACGTCGTGTAGTCATGGCATTCCTCTTTCGCTTGCCGGTTACTTCGATTGTTTCAGGGCGGGCCGTCACGGTCGCGCCGTCTTGAAGCCGAGCCAGGTCCGGCCTTCGAGACGCATCGCGGCCGGCGATTCGGCGATCGGCGTGAACAGCGTACGCCGCGTCGATTCGTCCGGATAGACGCCCGGATCGCGCACCAGCGCCGGATCCATCAGCTTCAGCGCGCCCTGGTTCGCATTCGCGTAGCGCGTCGAGTTCGAGATCTTCGCGATCACGTCCGGACGCAGGATGTAGTTGATGAACGCATGCGCGTTGTCCGGATGTTTCGCGGATGCCGGAATGACCATCGCATCGAACCACATCAGGGTGCCGATCCGCGGAATGTCGTACACGACGTCGCGCTTCGGATCGCGCGCCTTCGCCTTCTGCGCGGCCAGGTTGATCGCGCCGGAAAAACCGACCGTCACGCACAGCTCGCCGTCGATCAGCTCGTTGGCGTCGGACGAACCCACGAACTCGCGGATGAATGGCCGGATCTTCATCAGCATCGCCTGCGCGGTCGCGTAGTCCTGCGCGGACGGATGCATCGGATCGCGGCCGACATAACGCAGCGCCAGCGGCAGCACGGTGCTCGCGGAGTCCTGCAGGCCCAGCCCGCACGTCGCGGCGACGCGCGACGCGATCTCCGGCTTGAACAGCAGGTCGAGGCTGTCGGCCGGCATGTCCTTGCCGAGGATCGCGCGCACCTTCGCGCGGTCGTAGCCGACGCCCACGGTACCCCACATGTACGGCACGCCGTACTGGTTGCCGGGATCGGACTGCGCCATCTGCTTCAGCAGCGACGGATCGAGATACTTCAGGTTCGGCAGCCGGTTCCTGTCGAGCTTGCGAAACACACCCGCCTGGATCTGCCGGGCCATGAAGTCGTTGGTCGGCCACACGAGGTCGTAACCGCTGTTGCCGGTCAGCAGCTTCGACTGCAGCGTCTCGTCGCTGTCGTACGCGTCATAGCGCACCTTGATGCCGGTTTCCTTCTCGAAGCCGGCCAGCGTATCCGGCGCGAAATAATTGCTCCAGTTATAGAGGTTCAGCACTTTCTCTTCGTCGGCGCGCGCCGTTCCCGCCAGCACGCACAGCGCGAGGCCCGGCGCCGCGACACGCAACCATCCTTGCCGTCTCATCGCGCCTCCCTCATCGATAGCAGGACGATACGCCGTCGCTGGTCAGCAACGTACGGTACATCTCCGGGCGGCGATCGCGGAAGAAGCCCCACGACTGCCGGTCGGCGCGGATCGCGTCGAGATCGAACGTGTGCACGAGCACCGCCTCGTCGGTGCGGTTCGCCTCGGCCAGCTTCTCGCCGGTGTGATCCGCGATGAAGCTCGACCCGTAGAACACGCCGGTGAGCCCCTGCTGCTGCGGATTGCCGTTGCCGAAGCCGGCTTCGCGGCCGATCCGGTTGGCCGCCACCACCGGCACCATGTTGGCGGCCGCGTGGCCCTGCATCGTGCGCTGCCAGTGGCCGGACGAATCGAACGCACTGCTGAACGGCTCCGAGCCGATGATGGTCGGAAAGCACAGGATCTCCGCGCCCATCAGCGCGAGGCAACGCGCCGTCTCCGGATACCACTGGTCCCAGCAGATGCCGATGCCGATCCGGCCGAAGCGTGTATCCCACACCTTGAAGCCGGTATCGCCCGGTGTGAAATAGAACTTCTCCGTATAGCCCGGCCCGTCCGGGATATGCGTCTTGCGATAGACGCCGAGCACGCGCCCGTCCGCGTCCGCCACGGCGATCGAGTTGTACGCGGCATTGCCCGCGCGCTCGAAGAAGCCGATCGGCAGCACGACGCCGAGTTCGCCGGCCAGCGCCGCGAACCGGGCGATCTGCGCGTTGCCTTCGAACGGCTGCGCGAGTTCGAGATGGCGCACGTTCTGGTCGAGACAGAAGTACGGCATCGCGAACAGTTCCGGGCACAGCACGAGATTCGCGCCCTGCGCGGCGGCCGCGCGGATCAGGCGCTCCGCGGTGGCCATGTTGTCTTCGAGATTCCAGCTGCCCGACGCCATCTGGACGGCGGCGACGGTGATGTGTTTGGACGGCATTGCGATTGCTCCTCGATGGAACCGGAAACCGCTGACGGGACGTCGCTCAGTGCGCGACGGACGGCTGCTGCTGCGTCGAACAGTGGATGCTGCCGCCGCCGATCGACAGCGTCGGGATCGGCAGCATCTGCACCTTGCGCGTCGGGAACGCCCGGCTGAATGCGTCGCGTGCGGCCTCGTCCTGCTCGACGCCGAATGCGGTCACGATCACCGCGCCGTTCACCAAAATGTAGTTCGCGTAACAGTCGCAGTAGCGCTCGGAGCCGAAGCGTTCGCTGACGATCGGCGACGGCAGGTCGAGCAGCTCGAAACGGCGCCCCGCCGCATCGGTCGCAAGCTCCAGCGCGCGGCGGTTTTCCCGCATCACGCGGAAATAGTCGCCCTGCTCCGGCAGCGCGGTCTGGCACAGCATCCGGCCGGGTGCGATGAACGACGCGATGCCGTCCACATGCCCGTTCGTCTCCACTTCGTCGGGGTTGCCCGGCAGCCACACGATCTTCTCGACGCCCAGCATGCGGCGCAATTCTGCTTCGATCTCCGTGCGGCTCAGGTGCGGATTGCGGTTGGGATGCAGCAGGCAGCTCTCGGTCGTGACCAGCGTGCCCTGCCCGTCGACGTAGAACGAGCCGCCCTCCAGCACCATGTGCGAATTGAAGATCTCGGCGCCGGCCGCGCGCGCGATGTCCTGTCCGGCCTGCTGGCAGCCGTCGTACGGCTGGTACTTCTCGCCCCAGCAGTTGAAGCGGAACACGGCCGCGCCCAGCCCGCGCCGTTCGCTCACGAGGAAGATCGGCCCGCAATCGCGCAGCCAGTTGTCCTCGGCCGCGACCGGCAGCACGTCGACGCTCGGGCCCACCAGTTCGCGCGCGGCGTCGGCCTGGCTGTGGTGCACCGCGACCACGCAGCGCTGATAGCGCGCGATCGTGCGCGCGACCAGCGCGAATTCGCGGCAGACCTGCGCGTAATGCGTCCCCCACAGGTCCTCGCGATTGTCGAGCACCGGCCATCCGAGCCACGTCGCGTGCATGGATTCCCATTCGGCTGGCATCCGGTAACCGCGCTGGCGAGCATCAAAGCGACCCATCGATCCGACTCCGTTGTGATTGATGAGCGATTTTCCGTCAGGTTAAACTTGATGAATATTGATATTTTTTGGCCGAATCAATCAATTCACCTCATATCTCGATGCAACGCGTTCCGTCCCTGAAACTACTGACCGGCTTCGAAGCCGCGGCCCGGCTGGGCAATTTCTCGCGCGCGGCCGACGAGCTGCACCTGTCGCAGTCGGCGATCAGCCATCAGATCCAGCAACTCGAAGCGCAGCTCGGGCAACCGCTGTTCCGCCGGCGCGGCCGCGGCGTCGAGCTGACCATCGCCGGCGAGGTCCTGCAGCGCAGCGTCCAGCGTGCGATGGACACGTTGCGCGGCGGGCTCGACCGCATCGCGACCTACCTGAACCCGGGGCTCGTCGTGCTGGTGTGTCCGGCACCGTTGCTGCACGGCTGGCTGCAGTCGCGCCTCGAGCAGTTGCAGCAGGCGCTGCCGGACCTGTGCCCGCTGCTGTCGACCGACGAAACCGCCCGCTACGTCGACGAGATCGACGTCGACATGACGATCGGCACGCGGCCGATGCTGCAGCCGGGCCTGGTCGATATCCCGTTCATGCGTGACGAATGGGTGACGGTATGCGCAACGCCGCTGGCCGAGACGCTCGCCCGCGTGCCGCGTGCCGAACACGCGCGGCACGCGGGGCTCGTCTGCCTCGAAACGAGCCTGACCGACGAGCGCATGGCGACCGTCTTTCGCGAGCAGCTGTCGGATTTCCGGATGCAGGCGATCTACGACGACCAGCGGCTCGTGCTGGACGCCGTGCAGCGCGGCCGCGGCATTGCATGCCTGCCGCGCCTCGTCGCGCAGGCCGGCCTCGACCAGCACACGCTGACCGTGCTCGCCGACTACCCGCGCCTGCCCGGCACCACATGGTGGCTGTCGCGGATGGAAGGCCCGTCGCGCTCGCCGATCGTCGAGCAGATGTTCGACTGGCTGGTCCAGCAAGGCATCCTGTCGAGCGTGGCCGACCCGGCGCCCGACCATGCGCCGCCTCCGCCCGCGTAATCGAACGCCGAAAAAAAACGTCCCGCCGGCTGGCGGGACGTTCGTCATGAGGCGAATGCGTACGATGCGCGGCCGATCACGGCTCGTGACGCAGGTACCCTTCCTTGCTCGGATCGCGCATCCGCCACGACACGATCAGCGAGATCGCGCACAGCACGGTCACGTACCAGTAGAAGGTTTCCTCGCTGCCGATCGACTTGAACCACAGTGCGACGTACTCGGCCGAGCCGCCGAAGATCGCGTTCGCGACCGCATACGACAGGCCGACACCCATCGCGCGCACTTCCGGCGGGAACATCTCGGCCTTGATCAGCCCGCTGATCGACGTGTAGAAGCTGACGATCGCGAGCGCGACCGTGATCAGCACGAATGCCGCCACCGGGCTCGTCACGTCCTTCAGCGCGTGCATCAGCGGCACCGTGCCGATCACCGCGAACGAGCCGAACAGGATCATCGACGTGCGGCGGCCGATCCGGTCGGACAGCGCGCCGAACACCGGCTGCATCAGCATGTAGACGAGCAGCGCGACGGTCATCACGTTGCTGGCCGTCTTCGCATGCATGCCGGCCGTGTTCACGAGGTACTTCTGCATGTACGTCGTGAACGTGTAGAAGATCAGCGAGCCGCCGGCCGTGAAGCCGACCACCGTGAAGAACGCCCCCTTGTGCTGCCACACGCCGCGGATCGTGCCCGCGTTTTTCTTGTCGCGCGATTCGGACGTCGACGTCTCGTCGAGCGACTTGCGCAGGTACAGCGAGATCAACGCGGCCGCCGCGCCGACCACGAACGGAATGCGCCAGCCCCACGCCTTCAGTTCGTCGCCCGACAGCGTCTGCTGCAGGATCACGAGCACGAGCAGCGCGCACAGCTGGCCGCCGATCAGCGTCACGTACTGGAACGACGCGAAGAAGCCGCGGCGGCCCTTCAGCGCCACCTCGCTCATGTAGGTCGCGCTCGTGCCGTATTCGCCGCCCACCGACAGCCCCTGGAACAGCCGCGCGACCAGCAGCAGCGCCGGCGCGAGCGCGCCGATCTGCGCGTAGGTCGGCAGCACCGCGATCACGAGCGAGCCGCCGCACATCATCAGCACCGAGATCATCATCGCGTTGCGGCGGCCGTGGCGGTCGGCGATGCGGCCGAACAGCCAGCCGCCGATCGGACGCATCAGGAAGCCGGCCGCGAACACCCCCGCCGTGTTCAGCAGCTGCGTCGTCGTGTTGCCGCTCGGGAAGAATGCCGGCGCGAAGTACAGCGCGCAGAACGAGTAGATGTAGAAGTCGAACCACTCGACGAGGTTGCCCGACGATGCGCCGACGATGGCGAACACGCGCCGCCGGGTGTCATGCGCGGACAGCGCAGCTTGTTCGGTCTGGACGTCCATGGATTGGTCTGTTCCTTGTAGTACTTTCTGGGCGAGGCGGCTGGGCCGCCGCGTGCGATCGAACGTGGCACCGGTTCCGGCGCACGGCGCACGGCGCTACGGGATTTTAGCGAAATGTAAAGTAACAGGCTCTCCGGGTTCGTCCGGATGTAGAAAATTTTTCTCCCGCCATGCGTTCGTCATATGAAAACGCCAGCCCGCAGGCTGGCGTTCGGTGCAAACTTTCCGCAGGCGATGTTCAGATCCGCACCTCCGGCGGCACGTAGCGGCACTCGTAGCGCTTGCGCACGGTACCGGCCTCGTCGACGCTTTCCAGGAACACGTCGAATTGCCAGAGCCGCGCCATGTGCTTGAGCACTTCGTCGCTGTCGTTCGACAGGTGACGGTTGTCGGTCATGAAGTGGCGCAGCGTGAGACTGCGGTCGCCGCGCGTGTTCACCGCCCACACCTGGATGTTCGGCTCGCGGTGATGGATGTCGTACTGCCTCGACAGTGCCTGCCGCACATACTGGTAGCCCGAATCGTCGTGGATCGCCGACACCTCGAGCGAATCGCGCATGTCGTCGTCGAGCACCGAGAAGAGCCGCATGTCGCGGATCAGGCTCGGCGACAGGTACTGCGCGATGAAGCTCTCGTCCTTGAAGTTGCGCATCGCGTAGTGCATCGCCGGCAGCCACGGGGTGCCCGCGATCTCGGGAAACCACTTGTAGTCTTCCTCCGTCGGCGCTTCGCAGATCCGCCGGATGTCGCTCATCATCGAAAAGCCGAGCGCGTACGGGTTGATCCCGCTGTAGTACGGCTTCGTGACGGGCGGCTGGTAGACCACGTTGCTGTGCGAATGCAGGAACTCCATCATGAAGCTGTCTTCCAGCTTCCCCTGGTTGTACAGCGTATTCAGCAGCGTGTAGTGCCAGAACGTCGCCCAGCCTTCGTTCATCACCTGCGTCTGCCGTTGCGGGTAGAAATACTGGCCGATCTTGCGCACGATGCGGATCACTTCCCGCTCCCACGGTTCGAGCAGCGGCGCATTCTTTTCCGCGAAATACAGCAGGTTCTCCTGCGGCTCGGGCGGATAGCGGTCTTCCTGCTCCTCCATCAGCTCGGGCTTCTTGCCCGGCAACGTGCGCCACAGTTCGTTCACCTGCGACTGCAGGTACGCCTCGCGTTCACGCCGCAGCGCGGCCTCCTTCGACAGCGAAGGCTTCTGCGGCCGCTTGTAGCGGTCGACGCCGTAGTTCATCAGCGCATGGCACGAATCGAGCAGTTCCTCGACACGATCGAGCCCGTAGCGCTCCTCGCATTCCGCGACGTAGTTCTTCGCATACACGAGATAGTCGATGATCGCGTGCGCGTCGGTCCACAGCCGGAACAGGTAGTTGCCCTTGAAGAACGAGTTGTGCCCGTACGCCGCGTGCGCGATGACGAGCGCCTGCATCGTCATCGTGTTCTCTTCCATCAGGTACGCGATGCACGGGTTCGAGTTGATGACGATTTCGTACGCGAGGCCCATCTGGCCACGGCGGTAGCTCTTCTCGGTCGACAGGAAGTGCTTGCCGAACGACCAGTGACGGTAGTTGACGGGCATCCCGACCGACGCATACGCGTCCATCATCTGCTCGGCGCTGATCAGTTCGAGCTGGATCGGGTAGATGTCGAGCTCGTATTGTTCGGCGACCTGCGAGATGTGCGTGTCGTATTCCTCGAGCAGTTCGAACGTCCAGTCGGACGGGCACGGCAGCGGCTTGCGTTCGGCAACGTTCATACGCGCTTCCTTTTGCCCTGGGCCGGGCAAGTCGGCGGCCGGCGGCGGCGGTTCGGCCTGCGCGCTTTGCTGCGGTGCGGCAGGGCCGGCCGTGTCGTCGCCGGAAGGGCGCGGCGCATAGCCGCGCGACTCGTTGTGCAGATGGCGGGTCGTCATGACATTTCCACCTGCTTTTCGAACAATTCGCGAAACACCGGGTAAATGTCGGCAGCCGATTCCACTTTTTTCATCGCGAGATGCGGCTGGGACAGGGCCAGTTGCGCGTATTCCAGCCACAGGTTCTGCTCTTCCGGCGCGACCTGGATATACGCGAAGTAACGCACCTTCGTGAGGATATCCTCTTCCAGGATTTTGCGACACTTGGGCGAATCGTCAGTCCAGTTGTCGCCGTCGGACGCCTGCGCGCCGTAGATGTTCCACTCGGTCGGCGAGTAGCGCTCGTTCATCACCTTGCGCATCAGCTCGAGCGCACTCGACACCACCGTGCCGCCGCTCTCCGTCGAATGGAAGAAGGTGTCCTCGTCGACTTCCTCGGCACGCGTATGGTGACGGATGAACACCACCTCGATGCGCTCGTAGTTACGCTTGAGGAACAGGTAAAGCAGGATGAAGAAGCGCTTCGACAGATCCTTGCGCTGCTCGTCCATCGAGCCCGACACGTCCATCAGGCAGAACATCACGGCCTGGCTCGACGGTTGCGGCTGCTTCACGCGGTTGATGTAGCGCAGGTCGAACGGATCGATGAACGGAATCCGCCAGATGCGCCCCTTCAGGTGATGGATCTCGGCCTCGAGCACCGCGATCTCCGCGCGCCGGTCTTCCGGGTCGCTCTTCATCGCCTCGAGCTGCGCCTCCAGCTCTCGCAGCTCGTTGACGAGCGGCGAGCCGAGCGCGATGCGACGCCCGAGTGCGCTGCGCAGCGAACGCACGACGTCGATGTTGTTCGGCGTGCCTTCCGCCGACCATCCCGCGCGCACGTTCTTCCAGCTCGGCACCGTCAACAGGTGCGTCTTCACGAGGCGAGGCAGTTCGAGATCGTCGAAGAAGTACTGCATGAACTCGTCGCGCGACAACTCGAACACGAAGTCGTCCTGCCCTTCGCCCTCGTTGCTCGCCTGACTGCCTCCGCCACCCGAGCCGCCCTGCGGGCGCGGGATCTTGTCGCCGCGCACGTAGTCCTCGTTGCCAGGGTGCACGTATTCGCGACGCCCGCCAGGCGCGTGCCGGAAATTCGGCTCCGCGATGTCCTTGCGCGGGATCGTGATGCTCTGCGTGCTCTGGATATCCTTGATGCTACGGTCGCGCACCGCATCGGACACGGCACGACGAATGTAGTTCTTGACGCGACGCAGAAAGCGTTCGCGGTTGGCGATACTCTTGTTCTTGCCGGCCAGCCTGCGGTCGATGATTTGATGAAGCACTCCCGGTCTCCCGCTCGAAAGTCGATCTGCCGGGGCACTCGCCGCGCATGCCGTCTGCCGTCATGCGGGCGGCGCCTCTGAAGGCGCCCGTACGGTCTCGCCGTACGGGCGCGGTACCGCGCGCGTCATGATGACTTGCGCACGCGCAGGTACCAGTCGCAAAGCAGCCTCACCTGCTTCGGCGTATAGCCCTTCGCGACCATCCGGTTCACAAAGTCCTCATGCTTGCGCTGCTCCTCCGCCGAACCCTTCGCGTTGAACGAAATCACCGGCAACAGTTCCTCGGTGTTCGAGAACATCTTCTTCTCGATCACGACGCGCAACTTCTCGTAGCTCGTCCACACGGGGTTCTTGCCGGCGTTCGCTGCCCGTGCACGCAACACGAAGTTCACGATCTCGTTGCGATAATCCTTCGGATTACTGATGCCGGCCGGCTTCTCGATCTTCTCCAGCTCCGCGTTCAGCGCGGCGCGGTCGAAGCTCTCGCCCGTATCGTGATCGCGGAATTCCTGGTCCTGGATCCAGAAGTCCGCATACGTGACGTAGCGGTCGAAGATGTTCTGGCCGTACTCCGAATACGACTCGAGGTAGGCCGTCTGGATCTCCTTGCCGATGAAATCCGCGTAGCGCGACGCCAGTACGTCCTTCACGAAGGACAGATACTTCTGCTCGGTTTCCGGCGGGAACTGCTCGCGCTCGATCTGCTGCTCGAGCACGTACATCAGGTGCACGGGGTTGGCCGCGACCTCGCTCGAATCGAAGTTGAACACGCGCGACAGGATCTTGAACGCAAAGCGTGTCGACACGCCCGTCATCCCTTCGTCCACGCCCGCGTAGTCGCGGTATTCCTGGTACGACTTCGCCTTTGGATCGGTATCCTTGAGGTTTTCGCCGTCGTACACCTGCATCTTCGAGAACAGGCTCGAATTCTCCGGCTCGTGCAGGCGCGACAGCACCGAGAACTGCGACATCATCTTCAGCGTGCCCGGTGCGCAGACGGCCTCGGCCAGCGACGAGTTGCGGATCAGCTTCTCGTAGATCTTCGTCTCTTCCGAGACGCGCAGGCAGTACGGCACCTTCACGACGAAGATCCGGTCGAGCAGTGCCTCGTTGTTGCGGTTGTTGCGGAACGCCTTCCATTCCGACTCGTTCGAGTGCGCGAGGATGATCCCGTCGAACGGAATCGCGCCGAAGCCCTCGGTGCCCTTGAAGTTGCCTTCCTGCGTGGCGGTGAGCAGCGGGTGCAACACCTTGATCGGCGCCTTGAACATTTCGACGAACTCGAGCAGGCCCTGGTTCGCGAGGCACAGGCCACCGGAGTAGCTGTACGCGTCGGCGTCGTCCTGCGCGTACTGTTCGAGCTTGCGGATATCGACCTTGCCGACCAGCGACGAGATGTCCTGGTTGTTCTCGTCACCCGGCTCCGTCTTCGCGATGCCGATCTGCCGCAGGATCGACGGATAACGACGCACCACGCGGAACTGGCGGATGTCGCCGTTGTATTCGTGCAGGCGCTTGACAGCCCACGGACTCAGGATGTTTTTCAGGTAGCGGCGCGGAATGCCGTACTGTTCCTCGAGGATCGGGCCGTCTTCGTCGTAGTCGAACAACCCGAGCGGCGATTCGTTGACGGGCGAACCCTTCAGCGAATAAAACGGCACGCGCTCCATCAGTTGCTTGAGACGCTCGGCGATCGACGACTTGCCGCCGCCCACCGGGCCAAGCAGATAGAGGATCTGCTTCTTCTCTTCGAGCCCTTGCGCTGCGTGACGGAAATATGCGACCACCTGCTCGATCACTTCCTCCATTCCGTAGAACTCACGGAATGCGGGATAGACCTTGATGACCTTGTTCGCGAAGATCCGCGACAGGCGCGGATCGTTGCGGGTATCGATGTGTTCAGGTTCCCCGATTGCTGCCAGCATGCGTTCACCAGCCGTCGCGTACGCGGATGGATCGTTCTTGCAGAGCGCGAGATACTCCTCCAGCGAGAGCTCTTCCTCTCGCGTTTTTTCGAAGCGGTTCGCGAAGCTGCTGTAAATATCCATGCTACCTCCCTCGCCTGAGTCTGAAGACGTGCCTGCCTTCGTACGACTGCGCAGAAGCAAGCGCGTTCGAATTCATCCTAAACCCTTTCTTATTTTTTTTCACGAACTCTTCGTATGAAGTTCGTCATTCTCGACAACACCGCTTGGACAACGCATTTCGTCGTTTTACAATCGATCTCCCGAGCCGCAGAAACTGCATCCGTCGCGTCTCGTCGAACAACGGAACGTCTTGTGCGTTGGACACATCCGACGTCGTCACTTCCTCCCTCATCCCTATACGTTCGAGCAGCCGTTTGCGACGACACGTTGCGCGCGCCGTTACAAATTTTTTTCGCAGCGCCCTTACGGAAATACCCGTACGACGGATGCGGGCACTTCACTTGCACCTGTGCGCACCTCAGTCGATGCAGAGTGTTCGATGCGCGCAACCTTGCACGATCGTCGTTCATGTACGTCGTCTGTCACATTTCTCCACCGCAGAAACGACGACGCCCGCGTGTTGCGGGCGTGGTTCGCTACCAAATGGGATACCAAATGGGGATAGATACGCGGTACGCGCGAATCAGAAGGTTTCCCAGTCGTCCGCGCCACCGGTAGCGGCCGCCTGCGCGGGCGCAGCGGCGGCCGCGACGGGCTTGCGCACCGGTGCCGGCGCAGCCGCGCGTTTCGGCGGGGCATCGCGATCGTCGCGCGCAGCAGC